>JBFHKO010000056.1:0-13065 GCA_041595355.1 Aeromonadaceae bacterium | reverse complement strand
GCTCGAGCTTCGGCGCCCTGCCCGAGCCGCAACCCGGCAACATCGACTTCGAAAATGGCCTGGCCATCGAACTGCTCAAACGCCAGGCGCGCGGCCAGTGGGGCCGCTGCTGGAAGACGAGAGCCGCATGATAGGCCGCTGCACCCTGCCGCTGTCGCTGTTTCAGGCCATGGAGCAGGCGCCCCTGGTGGTGCTGGAGACGACCCTCGAGGAGCGCGTCGCGCGCATCGAGCGCGACTACGTCATCGCCATGGCGACCCACTACCGACAGCAACGAGGCGAGGAAGCCGGTCAGCAGGCACTGCACGCCTTCCTGAGCGATGGCCTGGCCCGGCTCACACGCCGGCTCGGCGATCTCAACTACCGCCGGCTCGACACCCTGCTGCAGCAGGCGCTGCGCCACCAGGCCGCGACCGGCGAGACCCGGCTGCACCACGCCTGGATAGCCCCGCTGCTCAGCGACTATTACGATCCTGTCTACCAGCGCAGTCTGGAGCGGCGCGGCGGGCGGGTGCTGTTTCGCGGCTCCGCCGAGGCCTGCCGCCATTACCTGGCGGAGCGACTGGCCAGTGCCGAGGCCAGCCGCCCATGAGCGATGCCGCCCTGCTCTGCTGTTTTGGTGACTCCAATGCCTGGGGCTTTCGTCCCCAGGGCGGTCGCTACGCACCCAACGAGCGCTGGCCGCTGCTGCTCGGCGCACGACTCGGCGTGCCGGTGCTGGAAGCCGGCCTGCCTGGCCGGACCCTCACCCATGCCGAGCCAACGCGGGGCCTGACCAGCGGTCTGGCCGACTGGCTGAGCCTGCTGGCCAGGCCCATGACCGGCTATGTGCTGGCCCTCGGCATCAATGAGCTGGCCGCCGGTGTCCGTGCCGAGCAGGCCGCCGAAGCCCTGGCCACCTACCTCGATGCCTGGGCCGAGCGGGCCGCCGATCGGCCCCTGTGGCTGGTCGCCCCGGCGCCGCTGGGAGCGCTGAGCGGTGGCTGGCTGCGCCTGTTTGAGCAGCGACAGGCCGACTCCCGCCGGCTGGCGACACTCTGGCAGGATCTGGCCAGACGTTACGACGTGCCCTGCCTGGATCCGACGACGCTGCTGGAGCCCGGCGGTGATGGCCTGCACTGGTCGCGGGACGACCACCGGCGCGTGGCCGCAGCCCTGAGCGACCTCCTTCGCCCGCGACTGGCCATCCGGATGGATAACCCGCTCGCCAAGACCCCGCCGCTTGAGTAACATGAGCGGCCGGTTACCACCAGCCCGCTCGGGTCCGCGACTGCGCCTTCATCCTCTCTTCGCGCGCGCCCCGCATCCCAACCTCAGCACAGGATCCGCACATGCAAGCCCACTGGTCCATCTCTCCCCTCGCCCACGCCAACGCGCCCCGCATCCGCCAGCACATCGATCAGAAAACCAAGCCCCTGGGTGCCCTGGGGCAACTGGAGTCCCTGGCCCTGCAACTGGCCCTGATCCAGGGCAGCGAACGGCTGACCATCCGCCAGCCGACCATGCTGGTGTTTGCCGCCGATCATGGCATCGCCGAGGCCGGCATCAGCATAGCGCCCAGCGCCGTCACCCGGCAGATGGTGCAGAACTTCCTGGCCGGAGGGGCCGCCATCAACTGTTTCTGTCGCGCCAATGACATGCAGCTCCAGGTCGTGGATGCCGGCATGCTGGAGCCCCTCGACGATCCACGCCTCATCCAGCAACGCCTGGGGGCCGGTACCCGGAACCTGGCCCTGGAGCCCGCCATGCGCCGCGAGCAGGCCGAGCAGGGACTCGCTCTGGGCGCGACCCTGGCCCGCGCCCAGGTGGCGAACGGCTGCAACCTGCTGGCCTGCGGCGAGATGGGCATCGGCAACACCACTCCCGCCGCCTGCATACTGGCGGCCCTGAGTGGCCAGCCTGTCGAGGTCTGCGTCGGCCGCGGCACCGGCATCGACGATGACCAATATCAGCGCAAGCTGGCACTGGTACGCCAGGCACTGACGCGCCTGGACGGCAAGAGAGATCCCCTGCAGCTGCTGACCGAGGTAGGCGGCTTCGAGATAGCCCAGATCACCGGCGCCATTCTCGGGGCGGCAGAGGCCGGTATCCCGGTGCTGCTGGACGGCTTCATCGTCACCAGCGCGGCCATGCTGGCGGTCAGCCTGGCACCGGCCTGCCGCGACTACCTCATCTTCAGCCATGCCTCGGACGAGGCCGGTCACCGGCTGATGCTGGCCTGGCTGGATGCCCAGCCGCTGCTGCAGCTGGGACTGCGTCTGGGTGAGGGCTCGGGTGCCGCCCTGGCGCTGCCGCTGCTGCGCGCCGCCGTCGCCTTCTACAACGACATGGCCAGCTTCGACAGTGCCGGGGTGACCGTCTGATGGGCTGGCTGCGTACCCAGAGCGTCTATTTCTGGCTGGCGCTGGGCTTTTTTACCCGCATCCCCATCCCGGCCGGCACCCCCTTCAGCCCCGCCCTGCTGAACCACGCCAGCCGCTACTTCTCTCTGGTGGGGCTGCTGGTGGGCGCCCTGGGGGCCGGCAGCCTGCTGCTCTTTGGCTGGTTGTTGCCCACCCCGGTGGCGGTGCTGCTCAGCATGACGGCAACCGTGCTGCTGACCGGTGCCTTTCACGAAGATGGCCTCGCCGACATGGCCGACGGCCTGGGGGGCGGGTTTGATCGGGCACGCAAACTGGCCATCATGAAGGACTCGCGCCTTGGCAGCTACGGGGCCCTGGCGCTGCTGCTGGCCCTGCTCATCAAGTGGAGCAGCCTGCTGAGTCTGGCCGAGCTGGATCTGGAGCAGGCGGCGCTGGCCTTGCTGATCATGCATCCGCTCTCCCGGGCCCTGGCCGGCAGTCTCATCTTCGACATGACCTATGTGCGCGATCAGGAGGGCAAGTCCAAGCCCCTGGCCGAGCAGCAACGCCCCGCCGATCTGCTCATTCTACTCCTGCTGGGCATGCTGCCCCTGCTCTGGCTGCCCATCGGCCAGGCCGCCAGCCTGCTGCTGGGGCTGGGGCTGCTGCGCCTGCTGGCCAAGGCCGCGCTCAACCGCCAGCTGGGCGGCTATACCGGCGACTGCCTGGGCGGAGTGCAGCAGCTGGCCGAGCTGAGCGGCTACCTGATACTGTTGGTCTGGCAAACGGGAGGTTACGACTAAGATGGCACAACTGACCCTGATCCTGGGCGGTGCCCGCTCAGGCAAATCCGCCCAGGCCTGCGCCCTGGCGCTGGCCTGCGGCAAGCCGGTCACCTTCGTGGCCACCGCCACCGCCAGCGATGCCGAAATGCAGGCGCGCATCAGCCGCCATCAGCAGGAGCGGCCCAGCCACTGGCAGCTGGTGGAGGCGCCGCTGGCACTGGCCGACAGCGTTCGCCAACATGCCGCCGCCGAGCGCTGCCTGCTGGTGGACTGTCTGACCCTGTGGCTCAACAACCAGCTGTTCCTCTGCGCCGACGTCGACCTGGCGGCAGAGACGCAAGCCCTGCGGCAGGCGCTGCAGGATGCCCCTGGCCAGATCATACTGGTGGCCAACGAGGTAGGGCTTGGCATCATTCCCCTGGGCGAACTGAGCCGCCGCTTCGTCGACGAGGCCGGCCGGCTCAACCAGCTGCTGGCCCGGACCGCCGACTGTGTGCTGCTGGTGACCGCCGGCCTGCCGCTGCTGCTCAAGGGTGAGCTGCCCACAGGAGCGCCGGCATGAGCGCGCCCGAGCCGGGCCTGCGGCAGGTTACCCTGGATCTGCTGCGCCACGGGGCCGTGGCGGGCCCCCCCGCCCTCTATGGCCGGCATGACGTGCCCTTGTCGCCGCTGGGCTGGCAGCAGCTCGAAGCCGCCCTGCAGGCGGCTCCCCGTTACCAGCGCATCCTGAGCTCGCCGCTGCGCCGCTGCGCCGATTTCGCCCGTCTGCTGGCCGAAAAACAGGGGCTGGTCTGCGAGCTGCAGCCGGCGCTGGCGGAGATGGACTTCGGCCACTGGGATGGCGTGCCCTTCGACGACCTGGAATCAGACTGGCCCCGGCTGGAGCAGTTCTGGCAACAGCCGGCACGCATATCCCCCCCTGCCGGCGAGACCCTGCAGGCCTTCCACGACCGCATAGCCGGGGCCTGGCAGCACCTGCTGGGCAGTTTGACACAGGAGCGGGTGCTGCTGCTGACCCACGCCGGGGTCATCCGCCTCATCCTGGCCCAGCTGCTGCCCATCGACTGGCGGGCAGGCGATTATCATCAGCGCCTGCGGCTGGGGCATGCGAGTCTGACCCGGATTCAACTTACCTATGCCGCAGCCAGTGTGGCTGCAGCCTCTTCTCCGCTGATGGTGCAGGTCTGCGCCATCGGCATTCCCCCGGGAGCCAGTACAACATGAACCAGACCCTGATGGTGCAAGGCACCAGCTCGGATGCCGGCAAGAGCCTGCTGGTCACCGCCCTGTGCCGGCTCTACGCCCGCCAGGGCTGGGCTGTGGCCCCCTTCAAGCCCCAGAACATGGCGCTCAACAGTGCGGTGACGGCGGACGGTGGCGAAATAGGCCGTGCCCAGGCGGTGCAGGCCCTGGCCGCCGGCCTGGCACCGGAGGTGGATTTCAATCCGGTGCTGCTCAAGCCCAGCAGCGACACCGGCGCCCAGGTGATCATCCACGGCCGCGCCCTGAGCGACATGGAGGCCGGCGCCTACCATGACTACAAGCGCGTCGCCCTGCAGGCGGTGCTCGATTCCCACCGCCGGCTGCAGGGGCGCTTCCAGCGCATTGTGGTCGAGGGTGCCGGCAGCCCGGCGGAGGTCAACCTGCGCGCCGGCGATATCGCCAACATGGGGTTTGCCGAAGCGGTGGACTGCCCGGTGATACTGGTGGCCGATATCGATCGCGGCGGCGTCTTCGCCCAGCTGGTCGGCACCCTGGCGCTGCTGTCCGAGAGCGAACAGGCGCGCATCCGCGGCTTCGTGATCAACAAGTTCCGCGGCGATCTGGCTCTGTTGCAGCCCGGTCTCGACTGGCTGGAGCAGCGCACCGGCAAGCCGGTGCTGGGGGTGCTGCCCTACCTGCACGGCCTGGACATCGCCGCCGAAGATGCCATCGATGCCCGCCAGGCGGCCAAGGCGCAGGTGCGCTGCAAGGTGGTGGTGCCGGTGCTGTCGCGCATCAGCAACCATACCGACTTCGATCCCCTGCGCCGGCATCCCCAGATAGATCTGCAGTTTGCCGGCCCCGGCGCGCCGCTGCCGGCCTGTGATCTCATCATACTGCCGGGCAGCAAGAACGTGCGCCGGGATCTCGACTTCCTGCGCGCCCAGGGCTGGGACTCGGACATTGACCGCCACCTGCGCTACGGCGGCAAGCTGTTCGGTATCTGTGGTGGCTACCAGATGCTGGGCCGGCAGATCCGTGATCCCCGGGGCGTGGAAGACCACCCCGGCAAGAGCCGCGGGCTGGGTTACCTGCCCATGGAGACCGAGCTGGCCGCCAGCAAGCAACTGCGGCAATGCACCGGCAGCCTGCTGCTCGGCCCCGAGGCCGTAGCGGTCACCGGCTACGAGATCCACGTCGGGGTCAGCACCCTGCAGGCTGGTGTCCCGCCCCTGTACCGGCTGCAGACCGGGACCGATGCGACGCCCTACCCGGATGGCGGCCAGAGTCCTGATGGTCAGGTGGCCGGCGGCTACCTGCACGGCCCCTTCGATGCACCGACTGCGCTGCAGGCTGTGCTGGCCTGGGCCGGCATCGACATCGACGCCGGCGACGATTACCAGCAACAGCAACGGGCCGCCATAGAGCGGCTGACGGACTGCTGTGAACAACACCTGGATTTGAAGCGTCTCGAATCCCTGTTTAACGAACAATGGAGATTGCCCCATGGTTGATGAAAGCACCCGTAACCAGCGCCATCAGGCCCGCCAGCAGCGGCTGAAAGAGAAGGTGGACGCCCGCATCCAAGCCGCCCAGGAGGAGCGCGGCATCCTCATCGTCATCACCGGTGATGGCAAGGGCAAGACCACCTCGGGCTTTGGCACCGTCACCCGGGCCGTGGGACACGGTCTCAAGGCCGGGGTGGTGCAATTCATCAAGGGCAACTGGGCCTCGGGAGAGCGCAGCCTGCTGGAGCCGGCGGGCGTGGAATTTCATGTGATGGCCACCGGCTTCACCTGGGAGACCCAGAATCGCGATGCCGATCGGGCTGCCGCCCAGGTCGTCTGGCAGGAGGCCAGGCGCATGCTGGCCGATCCGGCCTTCGATCTGATCCTGCTGGATGAGCTCACCTACATGCTGGCCTACGATTACCTGCCGCTGGAGGACGTACTGACGGCCCTCGATCAGCGCCCGCCACACCAGCATGTGGTGGTCACCGGCCGCGGCTGCCACCGGGCGCTGCTGGAGCGGGCCGATACGGTCAGCGAGGTGAAAAACGTCAAGCATGCCTTCGACGCCGGCATCAAGGCCCAGCGGGGGGTGGACTGGTAAGCCGGCTGGTCCTGTCCGGGGTCAGGGGGTACAATGGCCCCCATCACCTGTCAATGCGGATTGCCCCATGCTCAAGTACCAGATAATCCCCGTCACCGCCTTCATGCAAAACTGCACCCTGCTGTGGTGCAGCGAGACCCTGCAAGCCGCGCTGGTGGATCCGGGCGGCGAAGCCGAGCGCCTGCTCGAGGCGGTGGCCCAGGCCGGCGTCACCCTCAGCCAGATACTGCTGACCCATGGCCACCTGGATCATGTCGGCGCCGCCGCCGAGCTGCGCACACGTACCGGTTGTCCCGTCGTCGGCCCCCACCAGGCCGATGCCTTCTGGCTCGATGCCCTGCCTTCCCAGTCCCAGATGTTCGGTTTTGCGCATACCGATGCCCTGGTGCCGGATCGCTGGCTGGAAGAGGGCGAGCAGATAGCCCTCGGCCACCTGCAGCTGCAGGTGCTGCACTGTCCGGGGCATACCCCGGGCCATGTGGTCTTCTTCGATGCCGACAGCCAACTGGCACTGGTAGGCGACGTGCTGTTCCAGGGGGGCATAGGCCGCACCGACTTCCCCCAGGGCGATTACCAGCAGCTCATGGCATCCATCAACGACAAGCTGCTGCCGCTGGGAGATGATGTCGTCTTCATCCCGGGACACGGTCCCAATTCCACCCTGGGACGCGAGCGCCTCAGCAACCCCTTCCTGACCCAACCGGTCTGGTAACCCCCGGGCGCTGGAGATCAAAAAGGGCGCTCCGTGGGAGCGCCCTTTTTTGCCGGCATGGACTTGGCGCTTAGGCGCGCATGAAGTCCAGGTGAACCAGCTTGGCCTTGACCGGGTGACGCTGGATGGCGGCCACCTTGACCTTCACGTCCTGACCGTCGATCACCAGGGTCAGCACGTCACTGTAGAACGCGTCGGCCTGCTGGGCGATGATCAGTTTCTTGTGGTCCAGTACCAGGGACAGGGCTTCCTGGCCAGCACCGTAGAGGATGGCAGGCACTTGCTCGGCACGACGCAGGCGGCGGCTCGCACCTTTCCCCAGGTCGGTCCGGACTTCAGCTTGGAATACGAAAGACATCGTTTATTCTCACTTGATTGGAATGAATGATTGGTACCAGGATGCGACCCTCCAGTACCCCTTGCAAAACAGCGGCGCATGTTAGCACCCGCCCCTGTCGAGCACAAGCCGGGATTGCCCGCTTCAACGGCGCAAGCGCCGGCCATAGGCCTCCAGGCGGCGATAGGTCTCGCGGCGCTCGGCCTCGCTCAGGGCGGAAAAATGCGCCAGCGTCGGCCCATCGGGGCAGCGCAACTTGTCGCCCACCCGCACCCCGCCGGGGTCATTGCCCAACAGCTCCCGATTGCTGGCAAACAGCGCCAGCATCTGCACATAGGGATCGCGCCCATGCAGCCGGGCCTGCGCCTGACTGATGCCCCACAGGGTTTCGCCGCGGCGGGTGACGCTGTGGCATATCACGGGCCCCTGCCGCACTGGCGGCGGTGACGGCGCGGCCACCTGTGGGCCCGCCGGCAGCGTCTCGTCCAGATACAGCCTGAACGGCGGCCGCACCCGCTCGTGAAACAGAATGCGCCAGCCATCCGTCGTGGACTCGATCTGCTGGGCCACCAACCGCTGCCCCTGCCATTCCAGCGTCAAGGCTTCCCGGGCCGGCGGGTACGCCAGCTGGCTCTGACTCAGCGTGACCCAGGTCTGCTCCGCCAGCGGCTGATAGTCCTGAATGCCCAGCAACAGGCCCGCCCACAGGATCCCCGCTATCATGTGATGACCTCCCTGTGTCCGCATGCTTCCGTACTCCAGTGTAGCGGCCGGCGTGCGGGCCTGCCGGGGCTCAGATCGGCACGTTGGGTTCCCGGGCATCCAGATACGCCTTCACGAAGGCCTTGAAGCTGCGCACCTTGGCCGGCGCACGCAGGCCGCTCAGGGTGATGGCATACAAACTCGCCTCCGGCAGATGCCAGTCGGCCAGCACCCGCACCAGCTGCCCGCGCTGCAGGGAGGGCCGGGCGATGAGATCCGGCAGCAGGCCAATGCCGGCGCCGGCCAGCAACAGGCGGTGCAGGCTGGCAAAATCGGATACCCCTATGGCCGGCGCCAGCACCAGCTGTTCCACCCGGCCGCCGGCATCCGTCAGCTGCAGCTTGCGATGGCCCTGGCTGTAGGCCAGTGGCAGCACCAGCCGCCGGGCATGCAGATCCTCCGGCATGCTCAGTGCCGGCCAGGATGCCAGCCAATCCGGCGAGGCATAGAGCCCCATCCCTACCGTTGCCATCCGGCTGGCCACATAGCCCATGGCCGGCAGATCCCCTCCCGTGGCCCGCAGGGCCAGATCGATCTGATTGGCCGCCAGATCGAGGGCGTTGTCGGTGAGCAACAGCTCCATGCTGATCGCCGGGTATTGCTGTTGAAAGCGCACCACCAGTTCGGGCAACCATTCCGAGCCCAGATCCACCGGCGCCGTCACCCGCAGATGGCCCCGCGGCGTGACATGGCTGTCCCGGGCCAGCTCACTGGCTTCATCCAGCAGCAGCAACCCTTCCCGCGCCTTGGCACAGAAGGCGCTGCCCTCCTCGGTGGGCGTCACCGAGCGCGGGGTCCGGGCCAGCAAGGCGACCCCCAGCAACCGCTCCAGCCGGGAGAGCCGGCGGCTGACGCCCCCCTTGGTCTCGCCCAGCACCCGGGCTGCCGCCGATATGGTGCCCAGTTCAACCACCATGCAGAAGGCGCGCACATCCTCCAGCGGGCCGCCCATGGTTTCCGTTACGTCAACCATATGTTCCTTTTATGCCTACTAGGCAGAAAGTTGTAGACCTCTATTATGACAATATTGTTCTACAGGGAGAAAGCCCCATGACTAACGTCACCAGGATGCCGGTACTGTTTGTCGCCCACGGCAATCCCATGCTGCCGGATCTGCCTGCACGCCGCCAGGAGCTGGCCGCCTGGGCCGAGCGCCTGCCCCGCCCCCGGGCGATATTGATGATCTCGGCCCACTGGCAGGCCTGGCCCCTGACGCTGGGCGCCACCCGGACACTGCCGCTGGTGTATGATTTTTACGGTTTCCCCGAGCACTGCTACCAGGTGGGCTATCCGGCCCCGGGGGCGCCGGAGCTGGCCGCGCGTCTGCGCCAGCTGCTGGCCGGCCAGATCAATCTGAGCGAACGCCCGGACCGCGGCCTGGACCATGGCGCCTATGTGCCCTTGCTGTGCATGTATCCGGCGGCGGACATACCGGTGTTGCAGCTGTCGCTGCCGTCGGAAGATCCGGCCACCCTGCTGGAGCTGGGCCGCCTGCTGGCGCCCCTGCGCGATGAGGGGGTGCTCATCATCGCCAGCGGCTACCTGACCCACAACCTGCGCGACTGGCGTGGCCAGGCCCATACGCCGGATTGGGCACGTCACTTCGATGGGTGGGTCGCGAGCCGCTTGCAGGCCCGGGATCGCATCAGCCTCTGTGACTATCGCCGGCTGGCACCGGGAGTGGAGCAGGCCCTGCCCACCCACGAACACTTTGTGCCCTTATTCATCAGCCTGGGCGCCGCTGACCCGGACGAACCACTGAGTTTTCCCATACAGGGATTCGAGTTCGGCTCATTTTCCCACCGGTCGGTGCAATGGGGCACCGGCCTGTAAACCATCCCCATGACAAGGAGTTTCACCATGATAGATACCCGTACCGCCCCCTATGCTGCCCTGGTGCTGCGCCTGACCCTGGGCTGCATGTTTCTCGCCCACGGCCTGCTCAAATGGCTGGTCTTCACTCCGGCCGGCACCGTTGGCTTCTTCGGATCCCTGGGACTGCCGCCCCTGTTTGCCTGGCTGACCATGCTGGGTGAAGTCGGCGGCGGCCTGCTGCTGTTGCTCGGCATTCAGAGCCGCTGGGTGGCCCTGCTGCAGATGCCGATATTGCTCGGTGCCTGGTGGGTACATGCCGGCAACGGCTGGCTGTTTACCAGTGCCCAGGGCGGCTGGGAATATCCCGCCTTCATGGTCGGGGCACTGCTGAGCCTCATCCTGCTGGGTGACGGTGCTCATGCCCTCTCCCCCAGCAAGGCACTGCGCCGCCGAGGGGCCTGAGCGCAACCCGGGGGCGTCCACGGCCGCTCCCGGGTGTGAGCAGCCTCGAGGCTTACTCCTCGTTCTCCAGCAGTTTGGGGGGCCAGCGTGCCTCCAGCTCGGTCAGGTTGCGGCTGTGGGTCAGGATCACCACCTCATCCCGCTTGTGCAAGCGGGTGTCGGTTCCGGGAAACAGGAACCGCTCGTTGCGGTACAGACAGATGACCCGCGCCTGGTCGGGCAACGCCAGCTCGGGCACGGGCAGCGCATCCTCGTCACCGACAATGAAGGTGAAAAAACGCGCCTCATCCTTGAGCACGAAGGAAAGCTCGACACTTTGGGCCCCCGCCACCAGATCCTCCAGATAGCGGCTGATGGTCTGGGTAGGGATGATGGTCTCCTTCAGTCCCAGCTCCCGGCAGATCCCCTCGAACCCCGGATCCTCGATGCGGGTCACCACCCGCCTGAAACCGAGGGAGCGTCCCACCACGCTGGCAATGACATTGTCCTGATCATCGTTGGTGAGGCAAAACAGCACATCTGTCTCCGACGGGTCCACCTCCTGCAGGACATCCGGTCGGCTGCCATCCCCCAGCAGAAAGCTGCAATCCAGATCGTCGCTCAACTCCTCGATCTTGGCCTTGTTGCTTTCGATGATGATGACCTGATGGCCATTTTTGATGAGGGCCCGCGCCGTGGCGATACTCACCCCGCTGGCACCGACAAAGACCGTTCTCATACCGTACTTCTCCTTCGCCCCCACCAGGAGCCGGGGTAGAACAACACCAGCCAGGCGATGATCTCCAACCGGCCCATCAACATGTCGACGCAGAGCACCACCTTGAGCAACAACGGCAGCTGGGGGCCGGTCACCCCGCTCGACAGCCCCACTGTCGCCACCGCAGACACCACATCGAACAGAGCATCCACCGGATCGTAGCCCAACAGCACGAAAGGCACCCAGGAAAGGAATACCAGCAGCACAAACAGCAGGATCAGCAACTGCGCTACCTGGATATCCTCGGGCTGCAGCCGCCGGCCGGCCAGGTGCGGCTCCAGCACCGCACGTCGCGACAAGGCGGTGCGCAGCAACAGCAGGCGCAAGGTCGTCAGGGCGATCAGTAGCCGCCACAGCTTGATGCCGCCGGCCGTCGAGGCGACGCCGCCCCCCAGCAGCATGGCCGCGATCAGCACCAGCTTGCCGCCCGCATCCAGCAGTGACAGAGGCAGGGTGTTAAAGCCGGCCGTCGTCTGTCCGGCAAGGGCCAGCAAGGGGGCATGGTGCAGCACCTCGGACCAGGGCAGGCCACTGCCAAGGCGCAGCGTCAGCATCAACAGCAGGGTCACCAGCAAACAGGCCAGCAGCAGGCTCCAGAGCTGCAGCGCCCCGGTACGGGTACGCCGCGCCCGGCGCAGCTGGTATTGAGCCAGTGGCACGGCCCCCGCCAGGCAACAGAGGCTGATCCAGATCTGGGCCGGCACATCGAGGGAGGCCAGGCCGGCCTCCGTGGGCGCAAAACCGCCGGTGGAGACGGCGGCAAACACATAGAGCAGCCCCTCGAAGCCCCCCAGGCCGCACAGCCAGGCACCGAGCAGCCCCGTCGCCGTCAGCAGCAGGTAAATCTTGAGCACCCGACGCGCATGGGCACGCATGCCGCCCACCAGATCCTCGGACTCGGCTTCAGTGACGGCCAGCCCCTTGGCCACCATGCCCGGCTCGACCAGTTGCGCCAGCGACAGCACCACTATGCCCAGGCCACCGAACCACTGCAGCCAGGCGCGCAGAAACAGCAGCGAGTCGGGCAATATGGCCGGGCTGGAGAGGGTGGAGAGCCCGGTGGTAGTAATGCCGGAGATGGCCTCGAACAGTGCGTCCACGAAGGGCAGTCCCGCCGCCATCAGCGGATAGGTCATGATGAGCGGCGTCAGCAGATACAGGATGGCCACCACCACCATGCCTTCATTGATCTGCACGCTGGCGGGCGCCGGCAGCCACAGGCTGGCGCCACCGAACGCCAGCAGGCCAACGGACAGGAGGGCAAAGCGCAGCGCCGCACTCACCTCGCCGAGCAGCAGGGCCACCAGACCCGGCACCAGGGTCAGCAGCGCCAGCACCAGACTCAGCAGGCCGACATATTTCAGCACCACCCGCAACCGCACCGCATATTTCAGCCCTGCCGCAACAGTGGCCATGTCGCCTGCCTGTTCGATAATGCCACGCCATGCCTTGAGCATAGTCGCCGGCGCCGGCGGCCGGCAGCTCCCCCCGTGCCGAGGGGAGACGCCGGGTTTGTTGAACCCGGGCATCGAATGTCGCACTCGAATGTGATCCTGCCTGCATTTTGCTCATCCGCCTGCCGGCAGGGATTCAATGCGTCCTTGTCTGCACCGGCGCGCAGGAGTATTGGTACGGCTCCCGGCATGGCCGGCCACGCGGCCGACACGCGCAGGGACACAGACGTGACAACCGTTTGGACAGGAGAGCGGCACACTGGAACGCATCGATTATGCAAGTCTGAAGGCGCAGGTGTTCGAGGTGATCGACAGTCATGGCTC
>JBFHKO010000055.1:0-13202 GCA_041595355.1 Aeromonadaceae bacterium | reverse complement strand
CATCGGCCTGGCCGCTGCCATCGATTTCCTGACCGCCCTGCCCGCCGGCTGGCGCCAGCACGAGGCCAGCCTGATGGCCAGGTTGCTGGACGGCCTCGGGCAACTGCCCTTCGTGCGGATCATCGGCATGCCCAAGGAACGGGCCGGGGTGGTGTCGCTGCGCTTCGAGGACATCCATCCCCGGGACGCGGGCGAACTGCTGGATCAGATGGGCATCGCCGTGCGGGTCGGCCACCACTGCGCCATGCCGCTGATGGAGAGCCTGGGGCTGGACGGCACCCTGCGCATCTCCCTGGCGCCCTACAACACGCCAGACGAGGTGGAGACCCTGCTGGCCGCCCTGGCCCAATTGCCGGAGTTTTTCTGATGAGCCTGAGTGAATTCCTGCGCCAGCACCCGCTGGGCGCCGAACTGGATCGAACCGCCGTCGAGGCCCGCCTGGGCGGTCGCGGCGCCTGGGAAGAGCGTTACCGGCAGCTGATCCTGCTGGGCAAGGCCCTGCCCGCCATCCCGCTCGAATGGCGCGGCGAGGAGCAGGAGCTGCCGGGCTGCGAGAGCCAGGTGTGGCTGCTGGCGGAGCAGGACGAGCAGGGGCTGTGGCACTTTGCCGCCGACAGCGAGGCGCGCATCGTGCGCGGCCTGCTGGCGGTGGTGCTGGCCGCCCTCAACCACCAGCGCGCCGAGCAGATACTGGCGCTGGACATGGAGTCCTACTTCGAGACCCTGCAGCTGGCCAAGCACCTGAGCCCCTCCCGGGGCAACGGCCTGCGCGCCATGGTGGACGCCATCCGCGCCCGGGTGACGGCAGCGGCTTAACCTCGCCCCTCGCCTGGTCGCTCCATTGTCCATCGCCCCGATGACGAGGGACTAACCTCGCCGCGACCGCAGGAAATCGCTCCAGCGCCGCACCAGGTAATTGTGCTCGTCCATCACCGCGTTCCACACGCCGATGCGCCCCATGCGTTCGGCGTAGGCCCCGCCTTCGCGGATCTCGCCCACCTCAATCAGCGGTTCGCCATCGATACCCGGCAACCATTCGCGCGCCGGCTGGCCGGCATACCAGTAGTCCCACTCTGCCGGGGTAAGATGGTCACGGGTCCGAAGCGGGTTGGATATGTAGAACCCCTGGCGCGCGATGACCGCTCCCGGCCAACCGGCGAGCCACCAGTTCAGGTAGGCGTAGGCCGCGTCCTTCACCCGCCCCTCGGCACAGCGCGATAATGACAGACCGCCGAACCAGGCGCGGTAACCCTCCCTGGGCTGCGCCAACCGGTAGCGCACGCCGGCACGATGCAATTGCATGAGGGTGGGCGACCATAAGCTCTGGATGTGGACATCGGGACCGAGCATCAGCTCACTGGCATCACTGTCGTCAGACCAGAATGCAGCGAAGTGCCCCTGTCGCTTGTACCCGATCAGAATGTCGACCAGACGATCAATCTCGTCCAGGCGCAGGTTGCCAATGTTGTCGAACGTCATCAGACCGCTCCCCTGCACGGCCATGGCCGCATCCAGCGCGCCAATGGCCGCATCGCTCTGCAGAGCAACATGGCCGCACCAGCCATGATCCAGCAGCCAGCCCCAGCTTTCCGGCTGATCCGTTAACGCGGACGGCAGTCGCTCTGGGCGATAGGCGAAGCTATCCGCGTTGTGGCTCAGCGGCAACATGCTGATGAAGTTGCTGGGCTGACGACTCAGGCTGCCATCATGCTGAACGAACAGGCGATCGCACGGCAGGCTGCCGGTCGCCAGACGATCATCGGGGTGCAGGCGCCCGCGCTTGGGCAAGTCATTGATCTCGTGCCACATGGCGATGCGACGCGTGTCGATGGGCTGGATCGCCCGCGCCGGCCAGACAAAGTCCACGTTGTGAAACCATTGGTCGTAGAGGTCATAGCTCTCCGGCTGCATCACCGCGATGCGCTGGGCCGTCGCCACGTCGTGGATCTGGTACTCCAGTCGAATACCCAGCTCCGCTTCCGCGCGCTGGCGGATGCATTCGAGCAGGGTCACCGAGGTGCCCAGCACGCGCAGCGTCACCGGCTCGCTCATGCGACACGACCCAGGCTGGAAAGAAAGGCATGGAACGAACGCTCCAGCGCCTTGACGTCCAGGTCGCGGACAATAAAGACGAGACGGGAACGACGGTGCTCACCCGGCCAGGCGGGCAGGTGGACCGGTGCATGCAGACAGTGCTGCACACCATGGATGACGATGGGCTGCGGGGAGTTGATCACGTCGAGAATGCCTTTCACTCGGAGGATGCGTTCGCCGTGGCATTTTAACAGCAACGACAACCAGACCCCAAACACCACCCAGTCCAATGGCCTGTCGAACTCCAGGTTACACATCTGCACCGAGCCGTGACGGGCGCTGACCACCGGCCTGGCCTGCACCGCCCCCTGATGGCCGCCGGCCAGCGGTGCGAACAACCGCCAGCGCCGCACCTCTGACATCGGGTCGGCGCTGCGCAAACCGTCCTCCAGTAACAATGCATCGCCCTGATGCACATCCGATACCTGCGCCAGGATGGCGGTGGGGTTCAGCTGGCTCAATCGCGCCTTAAGCATGGCCAGCGCGTCGGAATCTGCCAGGTCAGCCTTACTGATCAGCAGGCGGTCAGCCGCAGCCACCTGGGGAAGCCACTCCGAGTGGAGCCGCTCCTGCAACGACGCCTGCAGCGCATCGACCACGGTGATCAGCAGGCCGAGGTGAAAACGTCCACGCAGCTGGGAATCTTTGTTCAGGGTGGCGATGATGGGGCCGGGATCAGCCAGCCCGGTGGTTTCCAGCAGTACCCGGCGAAACGCAGGGATTTCTCCCCGGCTGCGCTGTTCGTGCAGCCGCAGCAACGCCTCCTTGAGTTCCCCGCGCACGGAGCAGCAGACACAGCCACTGGGCAACAGCACTGTGCCGGGCGCCACCTCTTCCACCAGCAGGTGGTCGATACCCACATCACCAAACTCGTTGATCAGCAAGGCAGTATCACCCAGCGACTCGTCGGCCAACAGCCGCTTGAGCAACGTGGTCTTGCCACTGCCGAGAAAACCGGTGATCACGTTAAGAGGAAGACTCATCCCTGCGCCTCCAGATAGGTCAGTACGCGAGGATCCAAGGGGTCGAGAGGTCGACCCAGCAAGGCCGCAGCCGCCTGCCACACGCCATCCAACCCGCTGGCCAGCTCCTGCCGCCCCGTCGCGTTACGCACAAGATAAGCCGAATTCTGGAAATCAGACACGCCCAGGCGAAACGGTGCCAGCACCTGGTTGATCGCCCGCACCCGCTGCTGTCGCTCCCGGCGCCGCGCCTGGATATCACCCAGCGGGTCGCTCCAGTGAATGTCTTCGTTAATCAGGCCGCACAGTCCACACATATAGAGCTCCTGTCAAAATCATCCCGGTTCAAGGCATCACATCGCCCGAGTTGGGGCCAAGGGTCTGTCCAACGAACAGATTGCCACCGGGGTCAGAGGCGAGCAGCACGGCCACGGGGGCGACTTCCTCCGCACGGCCGAAACGCCCCAGCGGCAATTCCCGGGCCTTGGCGTTTTTCCAGTCCTGGCTGATGCCATCCACCAGCGGGGTTTCGATAGGGCCTGGGGCGATGGCATTGACCAGGACGTTCCGGTTGCTCACCTCCAGCGCCAGGGACTTAGTGAAACCGATCACCCCCGCCTTGGCCGCCGCATAGTGGCACAACTGCGCACCGCCTTTGATCCCCAGTTGCGATGCCACGTTGATGATGCGGCCCCAGCCCTGCGCAATCATGTGCGGCAGCGCACACTGGCTGGCAAGGAACACGCTGGTCAGGTCCACGCGCAGCATCTCGTCCCACATGTGCTGGGTGAGTTCGACACAGGGAGCCTGAGTCAGCATGCCCGCATTGTTGACCAGGATGTCGATGCGGCCAAAAGTCTCGACGCAGGCCAGCACTCCGGCCCGCGCGCCCTCGGGAGTACCGACATCACCCACGCATTCGATCACCTGAATACCACGCTCGCGACACGCCTTCGCAACCTGTGCGAGGCCGCTCGCATCGCGATCACACAGGACCAGGGACGCGCCGGCGTCGGCATAGGCCAGGCCTATGGCGGCACCGATACCGCTGGCTGCACCCGTTACCACTGCATACCGATTATCGAGTCGAAATGACATTACCTATTTCCTTTCATGAGGGCACCTGCCAGGGCAGGTGCCGGCTGTGAGTTCACTCTGGCCAGTGCACCGGGGAGCCACCCTCGATGACAGGGCTCTGGCCGTTGATGTCGCTGGCTTGCAAACTGGTGAGATCAAAGGTCCTCGCGCTTGACGGCCGATGCCGGAATGTCATCGGTGCGCTTGCGAACGAATTCGCCATCACGGGTGTAGACCCAGTTAAGCCCGACGGAAGTGGCGAGATAGTCGTCACTGTAACCCGAGTCGATTTCAGCCTGCGGGCACGTCGGCAGGATCCAGATCTTCATCAACAGCAGGTACACGACAAAGGCCGCGCCAAAACCGACGGGATAGGCATAGGTCAGGAAGTAAAGGGCCAATCCACCCCCCACCAGCCAGGCGATCATGGCCGCCGGGTTCACGCCGTTGCTGAAGCGGAATTGTCCATCCTCGCGATAGAGATCAGGCACGTTCAGTCGACGCCGGCGGATCACGTAGTAGTCCGCCACGATAATCCCCCCCACCGCGGACAGCAGGGCGCCGTAATACCCCAGGAACGTAAAGAGGTTGTCCAGTATCAACCAGGGCATGGCGATGGTGCCGATGATCCCGGCGATCACGATGCCCATCGCATAGGAGACACGGGGCGCGGCTGCGTTGACAAAGGTCAGTGCCGCCGGGATCAGGTTCGCGGAATTGTTGGTCGACCACTGGGCCAGGATCACCATCACCAGCAGCACAATCAGGCTCACGCCCTGGCTCTGCTCCTGGATAACACTGATCGGGTTCCAGTCGCCCGCGGCGATGAAGGATGCGGCGCCGATGAGGGCAATCCAGGCCTGCGTGATGGGCAAGGCCAGAAACTGAGCCACAAACACATTTCGATTGCGGCGCATGAAGCCGCGAGCACCGCTCTCGGTACGCAGAAACCGGGTCAAGTTCGGAATATCGACAGCCAGCGCCGACCAGAAGGACATATTGGCAATGAACAGGGCGACGATCGACACCTGCTCGGTGCCCTGGAAGGTCCAGAGATTCAGACCCTGGGTCGAGGCCAGCCCTTCCAGCGTGAAATACATCCACACCGAGATGGCGATAATGGCCGGCGCCGCAATATTGGCCAGCACCTCGACGGCGCGGATACCCAGTGCCGTATTCACGATCTGTACAACGGCAAACACGGCATACCAGACAAACCAGTTATCAAAGCCGGTCAGGTACTCGACAATGCCATTCAGGGCCAGGGCCCCCAGGTATGTCTGAATGCCGAACCACAGTGCGGCAACAATGCCGCGGGAAACCGCGGGAAGGTGGGTGCCGATGACCCCGAACGGTGCGCGAAGATAGACCGCGAAGGAGAGGCCGTGCTCGGTACCGATGTCGGCCGTGAGCGTCATCGCGATGCCGAGCGCCATATTGGCCAGCAGGATAGTGAGAATGACCGTGCTGAGCGGCAGGCCTGAAACGCCGCCAGCCCCGAGCTGGAAGGTGGCGATAATGACCGCCATACCCACCCACAGCGCAATGAAATTAAAGAACCCGATCGGCCGTTGATTAAGCCAGACCGGCAGGATCGACTCCTCGAGCAAGTGACTTTTCTGCCCGGTTTTTGTGTGCGGGCTCGCCGCGCCTGGGTTGGTTGCGCCAGTCATGTTATGTCCTCCACGCAATGATTGTTAGTGTGATCCGGGCTTGTCGACGCTGGCGACCGTGATCGTTCGACCCTATCGCCCCAGACAGGCGGCGACTCCCGAACACGGCCAGTGTCGCCTGATGGCTCACATGGCGATCGACCTCCGGGGAGGACGCCGGCAGCCACGCTGTCGGCCCCCCCGGATTTTTATCAGCCCGGCCAGCGCACCGTCAGGCCACCATCGACGACCAGCTGCTGGCCGGTGATGTAGGACGAGTCATCGCCGCTCAGAAAACGGGCGACCCGTGCGACCTCATCAGCACGCCCCACGCGCCCCATGGGGATGTAGCCTCCCGCAGCCTTGAGTCCGTCAGGGCCGAGTGAATTCACCGGGTCAAGAGATTGTGGTGTTTCGATCAGCCCCGGAATAATGGTGTTCACCCGGATGTGACGAGGGGACAACTCGACCGCAAGGGAGCGGACCAGCCCCAGTACACCGCTTTTTGCGGCGGCATAGTGCGCATGGTGACCCCAGCCGTAAACGCCGCCCGCGATGGAGGAAATCGCGATCATCGAACCGCTCTCCTTCATGTAGCGTGCGCCGGCACGAAAGACGCGCATGACTCCGGACAAGTCCACCGACAACATGTCGTCCCAGGCGCTATCGGTCATATCCTCTATGGCGGCCTGACGCAGAATGCCTGCACCCGCGACAACGATATCGAGCCGCCCAAACGCCTGTATCGCGGTGGCCGCCAGTTCGTCGCACTGGGCCTCGCTTCTCACGTCCAGCGCGAAAGCGATACCTTCACCACCGGCAGCCAGCACCTCCTCCAGGGTCACCTGCACGTCATGGGGATCGCCCGGGTAATAACCCGCAACGACCTTGACCCCTGCCTTCGCGTAGCTAATGGCGAGGGCGCGTCCGATGCCGCTGGCGGCTCCCGATATGACGGCGACTTTTCCCGCCAGACCATCGTCTCTTTTGAGTGCTTCCATTGATGCGTCTCTCCGTATCAGTTCGTGGCTTTATGGTCGACGTGGCGGGTACCGAACATCAGCAGACCACTGATGAGCAGAGGTACCGAGCCCGCAATGATGGCGGTCGTGCCCATGGACACACCCATTGTCAGCAGGATCGACATGGCGCCTGAGCCAATGATCGCGCCGATCGGCGCCATGACATGCGCAACATTGGCACCCATCCCCCGGACCTGCGGCGGAAATGACTCGCCCATGTAGAAAAGCATGGCGGCGAAGGGGCCCAGCAGGAAAAAGAGCGTGAGTGCATACATCGAATACACAAAAGCCGCTGAGCTGGGGCCGACCAGCATCAGGATGCTTGCAATACCACCGAGGACGAAACCGATCAAAACCGTGTTGCGGCGCCCGATCCGATCACCGAGCCAGCCGTGGGACAGGTAGCCGATAAAGCCGATGGCATTGGCCAGGATCAGTACCTGCAAGGAGTTTTCGAAGGTGACCGACTTCGCCTCGACCAATACCGTTGTACCGAGTACGGCAAAGACCTGAATCGCCATCCAGCTGAGCAGCCAGACCAGAGAAAGCGAGATGGTGTGCTTGCGCAATTCCGGGGTAAAGACACCTTTTATGCCCACGTCATGACCATGATCAACTTCAATATCATGCTGCGCGGCCAGCTGTTTGGCGCCCTTGATATCGCCGGCTTTACGGCGCCGTTCCACTTCTTTCATGGCCGCGAATAACGGAGACTCGGGCAGCCTCATCGCCATGACGATGACGATGATTGACGCGCAGGCGGCAACAAAGAAACTGCCGCGCCAGCCGATCGTCGGTAACAGCCAGGAGACCATGAACGCCGCCAGCAACGCCCCCACCGGCCAGCCGCTCTGCACCAGGCTGAACATCAGACCGCGACGGCGGGCTTTTTTATAGATCTCGTTCAGGTAGACCGCATTGACCACCTCCTCGGAAACGGCAAAGCCGGAAAAGGAGCGGATAATCACCATGGAGGCAACACCGATCGCCATCCCGGACAGCCCGGAGCTGATCGCGCCACCGATCACCAATAGAATGAGCGCGTTTTTGCGACCGAACCGGTCAAGAATCGTGCCCACAACCAGTGATATGGCGAACACGCCGATAGTGGCCCAGGTATTGACCGCGGTCGCCTGGGCCGTGGTCCATCCGAAGTCTTCGGCGATAACCGGCAGCAAGGTGCCGAACAGGGTGTAGTCATATACCGACGCCACCCAGGCAACGAAGCAGGTCAGCGAAGCGTACAGGATCTGACCCTGGGTGATTTCAACATCCCAGGGCGCCGTTTTCTCGACAGGCACCTGGTTGCCCGGCGCTGCAGTTACTGTTGACGTAGTCATATATTGAGTCTCAATTGAAGGTTTGCGGAAACAATTGCCCGGCCACGGTTATTTCTTTCGCGGATTCCGTTTGACGAAGTCGTCTGCAATTTCGTCCATGGTGACGAAACGTACGCCTTCATGGCTGCGCATGTGTTCAATCAGGCGTTCAAGCATCAGCAGCACTTGCGGCCGACCGGACACATCGGGGTGAATGGTGATCGGGAAGACCGCGTAATCCATTTCGCGGTAGACCCAATCGAACTGGTCACGCCACATCTCTTCCAGGTGCCGCGGGTTAACGAAACCGTGGCTGTTGGGCGACTTCTTGATGAACATCATCGGCGGCAAATCATCCAGGTACCAGTTCGCCGGAATCTCGATCAAATCCGTTTCTTCGCCGCGCACCAGCGGCTTCATCCAGGTATCCGGATGCTGGCTGTAGTTGATCTTGGTCCAGTTATCCTTCACCCGCACGTAATAGGGAGTGAAGTCGTTATGCATCAGGCTATGGTCGTATTTGATGCCCTTCTTGAGCAGCAGCTCGTTAGTCACCCGGCTGAACTCCCACCATGGCGCCACATAACCGGTGGGCGGCTTGCCGGCCAGTTCGGTGATCAGCGCAATGGACTTGTCCAGCACGATCTCTTCCTGCTCCGGGGTCATGGCGATGGGATTTTCATGACTGTAGCCATGCACACCAATCTCATGCCCGGCGGCCGCGACGGCCTTCATTTGCTCGGGGAAGGTTTCCACCGAATGCCCCGGAATAAACCAGGTGGTCTTGAGGCCATACCGCTCGAACAACTTCAGCAGCCGCGGGCTACCGACTTCGCCGGCAAAAAGACCCCGCGAGATATCGTCGGGTGAATCCTCACCGCCATAGGAACCCAGCCAGCCGGCTACTGCGTCAACGTCCACACCGATGGATACCAAGATTTCTTTTGCCATTGTCGTCATTCCTCATTACCCGGGTGAATCTGCCGAAGGTAAAGGCCGGGCCCTCTCCCCTCGCTTGATGAATAAAAGGGTCAGACCGATTGCAGCACCGCGTCGACGGCCAGCGCGGCACGCAGCAGACGCTCGTCTGCGCCACAAGGCGCGGACAACAGCAATCCCGTTGCCAGACCGGCGCCATCACGACCACTGGGCAGGCTCACCCCGGGCATGTCGAGGAGACTGCCGGGCATGGTCAGGCGCAGCGTGGCCAGGTTGGTGGCCGCGAACAGGGCGTCATCGGCCTGCAGTGGGTCCAGCAAGGGGGCAACATGAGCGACGGTCGGCGTGACCAGCAGCGCACCGTCCAACTCTTCGCTCATGGCCTGGCGCAGGATGTCGCGCCACTGGTACAGCTTGACCACCCGACTGGCCGACCAGGTTCGCGCAGCGTTCAGGCGCTGGCGAACACGGGCGTCGAGCTGGTGGGCAGCCGGACT
Source organism: Aeromonadaceae bacterium (assembly GCA_041595355.1). Lineage (GTDB taxonomy): Bacteria > Pseudomonadota > Gammaproteobacteria > Enterobacterales > Aeromonadaceae > JBFHKO01. Next base: position 3,640 of record JBFHKO010000055.1, on the reverse strand, counting down.
GTCGAGCAAGGCCTCGTGCAGGGCAAAGGCTTCCGCGGCGCCGAGCCAGCCATTTTCGTCGATGCATGCAAGGGTGTCGGCCAGGGCGAGCACTGGCTGATGCTCGATCTGAGCACCCGCGCGAGCCAGGCGCTCGAGGCAGGCCCGCAGATTGTCGCGGACCGCAGGTTCGGTACGAGCGTCCTCCAGGCAGGCGCTGTCGACGCGCAAGCGCAGGCCCGCCAGCGGCGCAGGCGATGGCATACGCCGGCTCTCCTGACCCAGCAACAGCTGGTTGAGGGCGATCACATCGCGCACGCTGCGCGCCAGCGGGCCAAGGGTATCGAGTGTGCGGGCCAGGGGGTAGACGCCGTCCAGGGCATAGCGATGACGGCTGCTGCGGTAACCCACCAGCCCATTGAAGGCGGCCGGCACCCGGATGGAGCCTGCCGTGTCGGTGCCCATCGCGATGGGCACAATGCCGCCGCCAACCGCCATGGCCGAACCGGAGGACGAGCCGCCAGGCACTCGCGCCTGCCCGTGAATGTCCTGGCTGCAGGGGGTACCGAAATGAGGGTTCAACCCCAATCCGGAAAAAGCCAGTTCGCTGAGATTGGTCTTGCCCAGATTCACTGCGCCAGCCCGGGTCAATATCCGCACCAGAGCGGCATCCTGTCGTGCCGGTGCGGCGGAGAGACGCGTAGCCGAACCCGCCGTGGTGATGCTGCCGGTCAGGTCGAACGCATCCTTCCAGGCCAGGGGCACCCCATCGAACACCGACAGCGGCTGCCCGGCACGCCAGCGAGCACGTGACGCCGTTGCCTCCCGCAGGCCGCGCTCAGGCAGTAGCGAGGTAAAGACAGCGTCACTGCCCATCGCCCGCTGGAGCGCCGTCTCGAACACCTCCACAGGGTCGGCAGTCCCCGCAGCATACGCGGCGGACAGGGCCAGGGCATCGTTGGGCATGATCCCGCACTCCTAAAATGTATTTTTAAATAAAAGATACATTTCATAAAGCAGGAACCATGCCACCAAGGCTCAAAAACCCCCCATCTGCCCGCCAGGGCCTACCCTAAGCGCCGAGGGTGACGAATAAATTCCACCCAACACAAATGTACTTCTCGAGAAAAAATCCATTATTGGGCAGAGAGGCAACCTAAGCGGGCAAAAAGACCCACAACGGTGCAGCCACAGGTGGCGAGCACACGTTGCAAGGGAAGTCAGCTATGAGAGAATGCAGGCTGTTTTCGACTTGGAACCCAGACATGCCAGTCACCGCCCCCGCCGTTCAGGAGGAACACGCTACCTCGCGCTACGAAATGATCCGCAGCACGCTGCGGCATGCCATCGTTACCGGTCAGGCCACTGCCGGCCTGGTGCTGGTTGAAGGGCCACTGGCGCAACTGTTCGGTACCAGCCGGGTACCGGTTCGCCAGGCGCTGAACCTGTTGCATGAGGAGGGGCTGATCCGTCGCTTTGATGGCCGGGGCTATCTCATCAATCCCGAGGGGCTGGATCTCGAACCCCATCGGGTTCCGCTCACCCGCCAGTTGCTGGGGCTGGAGACAACCCAGGAGCTTATCGACCACCGTTCCATCGGCGAGCGGGTGTACGACGAACTGGCAAGCTGTGTGGCAACCTTCATGGTCTTCGGACATTACCGACTCGACGAGCAAGCCGCCGCCGAACATCTGAATGTCAGCCGCACCGTGATCCGCGAGGCACTGGTGCGCCTGCGCGACCGTGGTCTGGTAGAAAAGGAACCCTACGCCCAGTGGCTGGCCGGCCCCCTCACCGCCCAGGCCGTGGCCGAAGACTACGAGCTGCGGGCACTGCTGGAACCCGAGGCGTTACGCCAGAGCGCACCCAGGCTGTCACGGCCGACTCTGGAAGCGATGCTCGAGCGCATCACCGCGGCCCAGCGGGCCCGGGAGGGCGCGCAGCGCAGCGCCATCGAACGCATTGAACACGACCTGCATATCGACTGCCTGGATGGGCTACGCAATCGCAAGATGAAAAACCTCATCCAGCAGTGCCAAAGCTCCATGAACATCGGTCGCATTCTGCACGAAGCCCTGCGGATATGCACTGACGAGGCGATGCTGGTAGAGCACAGACGGATCATCGAATCCCTGCTGCATGGTACCGTCGAATCCGCCGCCCTGAACCTGCGCGATCACCTGCAACGTGCCAAGGTGCGCACGCTGCAGCGCCTGAAAGTGCTGTCTGTCCTGCCTGAGCCCAAACTGCCGCCATTTCTGACACGACTGGCGTAATCCACCGCCGCACACGACAGGAGGCGCATATACATGGCCGCAGACCGTGCGCCAGGGACGTCACTCAGTCCGGCTTTGACATCGCCGCCTCGGCGCGCAGCGCCCGGGCGCCGCGCTCGGCGATCTTCTTCAGCACCCGCGCCACGGCGGCGAAGCCGAAGGTGGCGGTGACCACCGTCGTGGCGCCAAAGCCGGTGGCACAGTCCATCTTCAGGTTGCCGTCGCTCTGCGCCTTGGCATGGCAGGTGCCGCCGGCCCCGTCCGGGTAGCTGAGCTGCTCGGTGGAGTAGACGCACTCCACGCCGAACTTGCGCTGGGGATTCTTGCTGAAGTGGTGCAGCCGGCGCAGCTCACCGCGCACCTTGGCGGCCAGCGGATCCATGATGGTCCTGGCGAGATCGGCGACCTGGATCTGAGTCGGATCCATCTGCCCGCCGGCACCCCCCGCCACTATGACGGGGATCTTGCGTCGCTTGCAGAAGGCGATGAGGGCCACCTTGGCCCTGACCGCATCGATGGCATCGATGACATAGTCGAACTGCGGGCCTATGTATTCGCCCAGGTTGTCGGCGGTGACGAAATCATCCAGCGCATTCACCCGGCAGTCGGGATTGATGGCCAGCAGGCGCTCGGCCATGGCGCTCACCTTGAGCCGGCCGATATTGCCCGTCAGGGCGTGGATCTGGCGGTTGGTGTTGGTGATGCAGACATCATCCAGATCGATGAGGGTGATGGCCCCCACGCCGGAGCGCGCCAGCGCCTCCGCGGCCCAGGAGCCGACGCCGCCGATGCCGACCACACACACATGGGCCTGGTGGAACTGTTGCAGGGCCGTCTGGCCATAGAGGCGGGCGATGCCGCCAAAGCGTTGCAGATAGTCGGCGTTCATGGGGGCTCCTCGTCGTCGGGGCTGCATTATAGCAACATGGGCTGTGATCCCGGCCAGCCTTATGCGTCTGAGGGTAGCCGGGTGAACCAGCCAAGGTTGTGCCGCTGACCCGACCTCATGCACAATGGCGCCTGCATGTTGCACCAGGCGCACGCCTGCTCCAGGAATACTCCATGACAACCACAGCATCCCCCCAGATTTCCATCGTGATCCCGGCCAAGAACGAGCGGGACAACCTGCGACCGCTCATCGACGAGATCCGCACGGCCATGGAAGGTCAGTTCGACTATGAGCTGATCTATGTGGATGACGGCAGCACCGATGCCAGCTTCACCACCCTGCAAGCCATCCGGGCGGAAGGCTTCGACAGGCTGAGGGGGGTCCGTCATGCCCTCAGCACCGGTCAGAGCCTGGCCATCCTCAGTGGCGCCTGGATTGCGCGCGGCCAATGGCTAGTGGTGCTGGATGCCGATGGCCAGAACGACCCCGCCGACAT
>JBFHKO010000054.1:0-13263 GCA_041595355.1 Aeromonadaceae bacterium | reverse complement strand
CTATCAGCATCACCAGGTTATCGGCCTGCAACCGCTCGCCCACCTCATCGCCTACCGCCACCCGCCCCTGCCGAACCAGGGCGATGGGGGCCAGCCGCCATGCCTCCTGACCGAGCAGCCGGCGCAGAGCCTGCACAAACGGCAGGGCATGTTGCTGAATGGCCAGTGCCGACAGGCCGTCGGCGATGACGATGGCCAGATCGAAACGCCCCGCGTCGCGCTGCTGCTGTCGCCACTGCGTCAGGCGGACGGCGGAGTCCTCGTCCAGTCGTCGCCCCAGATCCGGACGCTGCAGGTAGACATGGCGGTCGGCGGCGGCGCTGTGCAGCAACAGGCTGTCGACACCTACCGTCGCCAGTTGCCCCTGCAGAGTGTCGGTATCCAGCGCCAGGTGCACCGCATCCCGGGCCTTGGCATGGTCCAGCTGGAAGGCCAGCAGCTCCCGGCTGGGCAGGCTGATGCCGGCACGTCCCAGGGCGATGCGGGCATCGGTGAATTGGCGCAGCGCCTGCCAGGCGTTGGCGGTGACCGGGGCATCGGTGTTGGCAATGGGTGCGTACTGAGCTGTCATCGATGAGCCTCCCGGCTGTCAGTAACCCTGCAGGCGTCGCAGGGCGGGTTGAAAGGCGCTCGGCAGATCTGCCGCGAGCCTGAAGCTGCCCGGCTCCGCCTGGAAGATCTGCATGTCATGCAGCCAGCGCTCGAATTCGGGCGCCGGTTTGAGGCCCAGCACCCGCCGGGCATAGAGCGCATCGTGAAAGGAGGTGGTCTGGTAGTTGAGCATGATGTCGTCCGAGCCGGGAATGCCCATGACGAACGAGCAGCCCGCCGTCCCCAGCAGGGTCAGCAGGGTGTCCATGTCATTCTGATCCGCCTCCGCATGGTTGGTATAGCAGACGTCGCAGCCCATGGGCAGACCGAGCAGCTTGGCGCAGAAGTGATCCTCCAGCCCGGCGCGAATGATCTGCTTGCCATCATAGAGGTACTCCGGGCCGATGAAGCCCACCACCGTATTCACCAGCAGCGGCGAAAAGGCGCGCGCCACCGCGTAGGCGCGGGTTTCGCAGGTCTGCTGATCGAGGCCGTGATGGGCGTTGGCCGACAGCGAGCTGCCCTGGCCGGTCTCGAAGTACATGACATTGTCGCCGACGCTGCCGCGGCCCAGAGAGAGGGCGGCGCTGCGCGCCTCCGCCAGCAAGGCCAAATCGAAGCCGAAACTGCGATTGGTCGCCTCGGTGCCACCGATGGACTGGAATACCAGATCCACGGGGGCGCCGCGCCGGATCGCCTCCAGGGTATTGGTGACATGGGTCAGCACACAGGACTGGGTGGGGATGGCGTACTGCTCGATGATGTCGGAAAGCATGCCGAGCAGCCGGATCACCTGGGGCACGTTGTCGGTGGCCGGATTGATGCCCAGCACCGCATCGCCACTGCCGTAGAGCAGGCCGTCCAGCAGGCTGGCGGCAATGCCGGTGGCATCGTCGGTGGGATGATTCGGCTGCAGCCGGGTCGACAGTCGCCCCGCCAGGCCGATGGTGTTGCGAAAGGCCGTGACCACACGACACTTTTGGGCCACCAGGATCAGATCCTGATTGCGCATGATCTTGGATACCGCCGCCGCCATTTCCGGCGTGATGCCGGGGGCGACGGCCGCCAGTACGGCGCCGTCGACCTCATCGCTCAGCAGCCAGTTGCGAAAATCGCCTACCGTCAGCCCCGCCAGGGGGGCAAACGCCAGCCGATCGTGGCTATCGATGATGAGACGGCTGATCTCATCCTGCTCATAGGGGATCAGCAGATCCTCGAGAAAGGTGGTCAGGGGCAGCTCAGCCAATGCCATCTGCGCCATGGCCCGCTCGGCGGCGGTGTCGGCGGCAACGCCGGCGAGGCAATCGCCCGAGCGCAGCGGCGTGGCCTTGGCCATGAGGGTTTTGAGATCCTGAAACTGATAGGTCCGGCTGCCGGCGCTGTGCCGATAGACGGCTTGGGATCGGATTGTCATGTCATACATCCTGGTTGTACGGGTGAACGGTCGGCGCTTATGGCCATCTCGACTACGGCAGACAGAGCCCGGCCTGCGGCAGCCGGGCTCTGCTGACCTTAGCCTGCGCTCAGGGCGGCGGCGTAGTCGCCGACGGCCTCACGCTTGTGGCCCGTGAACCGGAAGTAGACATAGCCCAGCACCAGGAAGCCCAGGAACAGCGCGAAGATCATCGGGTTGTAGTAGATCATGGTGAGCATGCAGACCGTGGCCGCCAGCAGCGCAAAGGCCGGAAAGTACGGGTAGAAGGGCGCCTTGAACGGTCGCACCATATCCGGCTCCGCGCTGCGCAGCTTGAACAGGCTCAACATGCTGATCATGTACATGGCGATGGCACCGAAGACCGCCATGGTGACGATATTGGCGGTCAGCGTCTGGCCACCGAAGGAGATCACCTCATCGCTGAAGATGGCGGCGATACCAACCACCCCACCGGCAATGATGGCCCGATAGGGGGTGCCGAAGCGCGGATGCACCTTGGCCAGGAAACCGGGCAGGTAAGCCTCGCGGGAGAGCGCGAAGATCTGCCGGGAATAGCCGATGATGATGCCGTGGAAGGAGGCGATGAGACCGAACAGACCCAGCCAGATGAGCATGTGTGACCAGCCGCTATCCTTGCCCACCACGCCCTGCATGGCCTGGGGCAGCGGATCGTTGATGTTGGCCAGTTTGGTCCAGTCGCCGCTGCCGCCGGCAAACACCATGACGCCGATGGCCAGCGCAACCAGGGTGAGGATGCCGGTGACATAGGCAATCGGAATGGAGCGCTTGGGATCCTTGGCCTCCTCGGCGGCCATGGCAACCCCCTCGATGGCCAGGAAGAACCAGATGGCAAAGGGGATGGCGGCAAAGATCCCCGGAATGGCCGCTAGGCTGAAGTCATCCTGCCCCGACCAGCCGCCGGCCACGAAGTTGCTCATCGAGAACGCCGGTGACACCACGCCCATGAAGACCAGCAGCTCGAAGATGGCCAGCAGGGTCACCACCAGCTCGAAGGTGGCGGCGATGCGCACACCGATGATGTTCAGCCCCATGAAGAGCACATAGGCTCCCACGGCCACGGCCTTCTCATCCAGCTGCGGGAACTGCACCTTGAGGTAGGCGCCGATGGCCAGGGCGATGGCCGGCGGTGCGAACACGAATTCGATGAGGGTGGCTGCCCCGGCCAGGTAGCCGCCCAGAGGCCCGAAGGCCCGCTTGCTGTAGGCAAAGGGACCACCCGCCTGGGGCGTGGAGGTCGTCAGCTCGGTGAAGCTGAAAATGAAGGTGGTGTACATCATGGCGATGAAGATGGCCGTGATGGTAAAGCCCAGGGTGCCGGCGCTGGCCCAGCCGTAACTCCAGCCGAAGTACTCGCCGGAGATCACCAGACCGACGGCGATCCCCCAAAGCTGCAAGGTGCTGAGCACCGGTTTCAGTGTGTGGCCCTTTGATGACGAAATGGCGTTGCTCATCGTCGCTCTCCGTATTTGGTGTCTGTGCCTGTCTGTTGAGCAGGTGTGAAAGTTGCTTTGAGACAGTAACAAAGGTGATTTGGCGCACGTTATCGGATTTCGGCAAACTTCGTACCCAGAGACGAATTTCGCCGAAACCTGGCGCAACATACTGAATATTCAGCAAATATCTACACTTGACCAACCACGGAGCGACGGGGGGACCGATGCAGATACGGCTTGCCATGCGCCAGATGCAACAAATGAGTGCATCGGACAGCGACGGCGCCCCCCAATTGCACCAATTGCGTGTTGTCGCCGCAAACGACGCCGATGAGCATGCCCATAACCTGACCGGCTGGGAGCAGCGCTACGATCAGATCTCGGCGGGCCCCTTCAGCGGCTCCCTGGTAGAGCGGCGCCTGGATGACATGCAGGTGTTTTGCGAACATACCAGCCAGGCGGTGCGCCAATCCTGCAACGTCTGGCCGGACGCCATCTGGTTCGGCATGCCGCTCCGGGTGGAGAGCGCGATACGCATCAATGGTCGGCGGTCAACGGAACATTCCCTGCTGGTGCGCCCGGGTAGCCGCGAATTCGAATTGCTGACGCCCCCCGACTACGCCATTTACGGCATGGTGATCCCCGAGCCGCGGCTGCAGAGCCTGGCCGCGCAGCTGGGCTGTCGTATCGACTGGCAGGCATTGCACGAGGCGGAGCTGCTGCGGGCGGAGGTCCGGGATTACAGCCGGTGCGCCATGCTGTTACGCCAACTGCTGGCCATCGACCCGGCCCCTCCCGCGTTGCCCGCCCGACCGGTAGCGCAAGGCGCCATCCTCAGCTTTCTGCTCAACCTGCTGGATAACAGCGAGGTGGACAACCGCATGAGCCGCAGCCTGTCGCGCCGCCGCCAGGTGGTGGCCGCGGCTCACGACTACGTGCTGGCCCATCATGAGGAGGCCATCGGCATGCCCGAGCTGTGTGCTCAACTGGGCGTCAGCCGCCGCACCCTGCAATATTGCTTCGAGGACGTGACGGGTATCAGTCCGCTGCAGTACCTGCGCGCCATGCGCCTCAATGGCGTACGCCGCCAGCTGCAACGGGCGGGCGATGCCCCCATCGCCGACATTGCCTCCGCCTGGGGCTTTACCCACCTGAGCCAGTTTGCCGCCGACTACCGGCAGCTGTTCGGCGTCTGCCCGTCCCAATCACGCAGCCGCTAGCCGGCGTTGACTCATCCCTGATCTCGCGGCCGCTGCAGCCGCCACTCGATGCTCATGGGCCGGCTGCCCTGGTGGCTCAGGTACTCCACCTGACCGTGGTAGATGAAGGGCGCAGCCTTGCCGGCGGCCAGCCTGGCATCGCGCACGAACAGATGTACGGCGATGCCCAGCCGCGCATGCTGGATCAATGCCTGCCCGCGCTTGTCCTCCGGGCCGGTCTGGTTCTGGCTTTGCCAGTGGAAATGTTCATCATCGCGAAAGAAATCCTGATAGCGATGTGCCTCGGCCTGGCCCTGCTTGTTCAGCGTGACCAGCAGCACATGAGCGTGCTGAGCATTGAGCACCACATGACCGCTGTTCCAGTTGCCCGGATTAAATGCCACGCCAAACAGGGCCGGGATGGCCTCACGCATGAAGGATTGCCCCACCGCCAGCTCCAGCGGATCCAGGATCGCCTTGAGCCGGGCGAAGGTGTGCATCTCCTCGCTGGCCGGCAGATCCGGATAGTCCGGATTATTGGCCTGCAGCCGGTAGCTGCCATCCGGATTTTTATGCACCACCCGCAGCAGGTACTGGCCGTCGCCAGCCTCATCCAACCGCTCTATGGCCATGGTCTGACCGCTGATGCTGCCGGCACGGGTGGCGGTCACCCGCTCCAGCAGCAGATAATCGCCGTCATGCACCGGCTGCTTGCCACCGGCCATGGAGTTACCCGCTGCGCGGGCAATGAAGTGACGCTGCGGATCCAGCCGGCCATACCATGGACCCAGGTGAAGATACTCTTCGGCATCCGCCTGCCCGGTTCTGAAGTGGCCGCAGGCAATGCGGATATTGGGGAAAAACGGCAGCACAGTGCCGGTGTCCCGGGTCGGCCGTGGTAGCACCTTGCCCGAATCGTCCTGCTCCCGGGACAGCCGGGGCTCGTAGGCAGCCAACCGATAGTCCACCAGCTCCTGCAACAGTTCGGCGAAGACGGGCCACTCATCGCGACTGAGGGGAAAGTCCGCACAGAAGCGCCCGCCCCGCAGCACGAACCAGTTGCGCGCTGGGGTCCGGTTGCCGCCCAGCCAGGCCCTGACCGGATTACCGCTCCAGTAGCGCTGCCACTGGCCCGCCTCCACCCGCCCCAGATCCCGCCACTCGGGCTTGAGGTCGGCCAGCAGCGTGCGCCGGCGGGCGAAGATGCCGAACGCCTGGCAGGCCAGATCGGACAGGCTGGGCGGGGTGAGAAAGCCGTCATGTTCCAGCAGCGACTCCAGCAACACCATCTTGAAGCTCTTGACCATGGCGGTGGTTTCCACCTCCCGCAGGAAGGCCTGCTGCCGGGCCAGACAGTGGACCTGTGCCGGCTCCAGATCGCCCTGCTCGTCCACCAGCTGCCACCAACTGCCGAATTGCTGGCGCATGCGGGCCAGATTGATGCCGGCGCGATAATATTCCGTCAGGGTAGGCCGCCGCCCCATGGCCGCCTTGAGGGCCTCGTATTCGGTGACCGGACCATCCTGATCCAGCTGCTTGAGGAACTCGACAAGCTGCAGATCATAGGTGATGAAGCAGCCATCCGGCAGCGACAACTGGCCCGCCTCCAGCTTGCGGGCGAACGCGGCCAGCTCCCGGTGGGTGGGCCCCACATCGAACAGTGCCTGGGGTTTATTGAAAAAACCCTGGTGATTGCCGATAAAATCCAGCACCACCAGCCGCTGCTTGCCCTCGGCCCGGCGCAGTCCCCGACCCAGCTGCTGCAGGAACAACACCTTGGACTCGGTGGGACGCAGCATCATGACGGTATCGATGCTGGGCAAGTCCACCCCTTCGTTGAACAGATCCACCGAGAAGATCACTTGCAGCGTATGGGCGGCCAGCCGCTCCAGGGCCTCGGTGCGACTCATGAGGGAGCCGGCATAGACCGCCGCCGCCCGAATGCCAGCGCGCCCAAACTGCTCGGCCATGAAGTCGGCATGCTTGATGGAGGCGCAAAAGGCCAGGGTGCGCGTCTGGGCCTTGTCCCGCCATTGGGCCAGCGCGTGGCGGGCCCGCGCCAGGGTGGCCAGCTTGTTGGAAAGCAATGCGGGGTCGAAGCGGCTGTTGCGCCAGGGGATCGCCTGATAATCAACGCTCTGATCGAAGATGCCGTAGTAACTGAAGGGCACCAGCAGCTCCGCTGTTACGCCGTTGAACAGGTTGCAGCTGTAGACCAGGTTGTCATCACACAAACTCAGAATATCGCTCTGATCGGTGCGCTCCGGCGTGGCGGTAAGCCCGAGCAGGAAGCCGGGCCTAAGGTGGCCCAGCAGCCGGCGATAGGTGGCAGCCGCCGCATGGTGAAACTCATCCACCACCACATAGTCGAAATGATCCGCGGCAAAGCGTGCCAGATGGGTTGGCTGGCCCAGGGTCTGAATGGAGGCACAGAGAATATCCATGCCCTCATCCTTGCTCTGGCCGGTGTAATAACCCACCCGGGCCTTGGGGCGAATACGCAAAAACGTCTTCTCAGCCTGCAACAGTATCTCTTCCCGATGGGCGACGAACAGCACTCGCCGGGCCTTGCACTCGACACTGTCGAAGGCCGCCAGCCAGGTCTTGCCCAGACCGGTGGCCATCACCACCAGCCCGCGACGGTAGCCCTCATCGCGGCTGGCCTGCAGCGCCGCCAGGGCCTCGGTTTGCACTGCGGTGGGGACCGGCGGCGGCTCGACTTCATGGCTACCCGGCGCCACCGGTTGGGGCAGCTGCCGGCGCCGCCGACGATAGGCCTCAATCCAGGCATGCTCCAGCGCCAGGGTGCCAGGCGAGTGGAACAGGGCCGTGAACTTGTCCCGGATCTCGGTCAGTTTGCGCCGGGCCTCCAGATCCGCCCCATGACAATCGATGCGGTAGTTCCACTCCAGGCCGTCGGTGAGCGCCGAGCGGCTGATGTTGCTGGAGCCGATGAAGGCGCAGCCCTCCAGTGGTCTATCCCGGGCCGAACGCACCACGATATAGGCCTTCATATGGAAGCTCTGGCCAGCGGATGCATATACCCGGACATCGGCATCCCGCTCCTTGAGCAGCATCAGCATCGCCAGCGCCTCCGGATCCGTGATGTCCAGGTAGTCGCTGGTGATGATCCGCAGCCGGCACTTGCGCTCGGTGAGCGCCTCCTCCAGCGCCGGAAACAGCAACCGCAGGCCGGTCTGCTTGATGAAGGAGACCGCCAGTTCAATCTCGGCCGCAGCATTGATGGCGGCGATCAGTTGCGGCAGAAAGGGATCATCCACTCCGCCGGTGGTCAGATGGTTCAACTGCCGTCTCCTTGGCCGTAATTGTTACCATTTGCGCAGCAGCACATTCAGCCAAGGCTCTTGCTCCCGCCCGGGTCGCAAATCGCCGGTCTGCCATTGACTGTGAATGGCCAGCGGCAACGGCGCTACCAGCGCGGTCAGCGCCGCCTCGTCGAGGTGGGTGAAGTGGCGGCCATCGCGCGCACATTCCCCCTGGCCGTACTTGAACGAGCAGTAAAATATTCCGCCCGCCCCCAGCAGCCCCGCCAGATGCGCCATCACCGCCGACAGCTGCGAGCCCGGTACATGCAGCAGCGAGGCGCAGGCCCAGATGGCATCGAAAGGCTCGGCGCTGTGGTACTCGTGAAAGCGACAAACGGTGACAGGTATGCCGAAGCGGGCCCTCACCTCCCTGGCCAGCGCGGCGCTGGCATCCATGGCCGAGACCCGAAACCCCAGCTGCACAAACCGGTGGGCATCCCGTCCCGAACCACAACCGGCATCCAGAATATGAGCGCCAGCCGGCAGCAGAGGCAGGAAGCGGGCATAAAGCGGCGCCATGTCCACGCCAAGGGTGGCGTCGATGAACGCCCGGGCGCGTTGATTGTAGTAGTCGATGGACATAGGCTCAGCGGGCTGGTGGGTGGGCCGCCCATGCTAGCAGAGCCGCCGCCAGAAAGCCTCATGTGATGCCTGCCAAACGGCTCGGCCAGGCTAGCAGGCCCCCGGCCCGGACGCAAACGGCCGGGCCCCGTCCCCGTGAGCCATACTGACAGAGGTGAGGCCCGGGTGGCCTGGCGGGCCTTGGGCTTGATGGAGGGATGAGCATGAACGAGAAGATGGACAACATAACGCAACAGGTTCAGACAGTGCTAGAGCAGGAGCCGCTGGATGTCCGCGAGCGCGTGCGCCGCATCACGCTGACGGCGCTGTCCTCCGGCCAGCTGGACAAGACGCAGTGGCGGCAGGTGATGGATGCGGTGCTGCAGGGCGGGCTGCAGGGGCGCAGCGGCACCGGGAGCGCCGATCGGCAGGCCCTGCGCGAGGCGGTCCGCGGGCTGGATGAGGCGCTCGCCGCTGCGGCGGAAGCCACCCAACTGGCACTGCAGGAGGCGGCCGGGCGCAGCAGTGAATTCTCCAACACCGAACTCAAGCGGGTGCGCGATGATCTGCAGGGGTTGGAGGCGCTGTTCATCGATACCCTCAGCCAGGCGGCAGACAAGGCCGGCGGCCATGCGGCCACCACCCTGCGCGAGCTGGCAGCACATGGGCGTCACAGCGGCACCGCCGTCGGCCGGCGGGTCACGGAGGCGCTGGCGCAGGTGAGCGACAGCCTGTTGCAGACCGCCAGGAGCCAGGTCGAAACCGGCCGCCAGAGCCTGCAGTCGGGAGGAGCCCTGCTGGCAAACCTGGCTGCCGGTTTCCTGGCCGGCATTGCCGATCGCCTGCAGCCAGACGCGCGTGCCGATGCGAATAGGGAGCCGCCGAGGAAGGATGCCGACGACTGATGCTGTGGCAAGCACTGAGTGCCGCCCGCGACATAGGTCGCGTGCATGACATTGCCGCCGTACTGATCCGCTACGGATTTGGCGATCTGGTGCGCCGCATCGGCATGGCCGGTGCCCTGGAGCGCACCGGGCGGGCACTGCACTGGGGCGCAGCCGAAGAGCTGGCGCGTCTGGAGCCGCCGGCCCGCATGCGCCGCATCCTGGAAGAGCTGGGGCCAACCTTCGTCAAACTGGGGCAAATTCTCGAAACCCGCAGCGATCTCTTCCCCCCCGAATGGATAACCGAATTCGGCAAGCTGCAGGATGATGCTCCGGCCCTCCCCTTCGAGGCACTGCGCAACCAGCTGTGCGAAGATCTGGGCGCCCCGCCCGAGCAGGTGTTTGCCAGCCTGGACACCCGGCCCCTGGCGGCCGCTTCCCTGGCCCAGACCCACAGGGCGACCCTGGCCGACGGGCGCGCCGTCATCCTCAAGGTACGCCGCCCCGGCATACGCCCGGTGGTGGAGGCGGATCTGCGCCTGCTGGCGCGGCTGGCCGACATCATAGATGCGGAGGCGCCGGATCTGCGCCGCTACCGGCCCCGGGAAGTGGTGCATCAGTTCACCCAGTCCCTGCGCCGCGAGCTGGACTTCACCGCCGAGGGGCGCAATGCCGAGCGGATCGCCGCCAACTTCGCCGCCCAGCCCCGGATCCGGGTGCCGCGCATTCACTGGCAGTGGAGCGGTGAGCGCCTCAATGTGCAGGAGTACATTGCCGGCATTCCCGGCCGCGATCTGCCGGCGGTGGATGCCGCCGGCCTGGATCGCCGGCAGCTGGCGCGCCTGGGCGCCGCGGCGGTGCTGCAGATGACGCTGGAGGACGGCTTTTTTCATGCCGACATGCACCCCGGCAATGTCTTCTATTTACCGGACAACGGCATCGCCCTCATCGATTTCGGCATGGTAGGGCGCTTGTCCGAGGAGCGCCGCCTTCAGGTCGCCCTGCTGCTGCACGGGCTGGTGAGCCGCGATGCCGAGCGCGTGACCGAAATCCTGCTCGACTGGAGCCACAGCAACGAAACCGAACCCGACGCGCTGCGTGCCGATCTGGATGCCTTCGTCGATGAGTACCATGGCATTCCCCTGAAGCGCCTGAATTTGGGCGCCATGCTGGCGGATCTGGTCTCCCTGCTGCGCTACAACGGCTTGGTGCTGCCGCCGGATCTGGCCCTGCTCGTCAAGGCCTTCATCAGCCTGGAAGGCATGGGCCGTCAGCTGGATCCCGACTTCGACATGACCCGGGAGGCGGCGCCATATCTGGAGCGCATGCTGCTGGCCCGCTATGCTCCCGCCGCCCTGGCCCAGCGTGGCTGGCGGCTGGCGGCCAATGCGCTGGATCTGCTGACCGGCCTGCCACGGGATCTCAGTCAGCTGCTGCGCACCGCGCGCCGGGGCAAGCTGCAGATACACATCGATGTCACCTCGCTCAAGCAGTTCGGCGATCAACTGGACCGCGCCGTGAGCCGCCTGACCATGGGCATCGTCACCGCCGCCCTCATCATCGGCTCCGCCATTGCCCTGGCTCTGGGCCGCGAGGCGGACTCGGCCGGCCTGCCCGCCATCGCCCTGCTCGGCTTTCTCGGCGCCGTCATCGCCGGCCTCTGGGTACTGTTCTCCATCTGGCGCAGCGGCAAGGGCTGACGGAGCCGGCCCGGGGCATCGGCGCCCGGCAAAACCCATCGAGGCTCCCCTTGGGGAGCCTCGACAACCTGAACGGGCCGCATGCCTGAACTCAGGCCCCGGCGATCTCGTCACACAGGGGCGGCACGAACGACAGCGCCATGTCCCAGGGCTGCTCTATCCAGGTATCCTGGGGAATGCTCACCTCGAAATCATCCACCAGCGGCTCCCCCTGGGGCTTGGCGTAGATGGTGATGAACTTACCCTTGGGATAGAGGCTGCGGATCACCTTGGCGGTGCTACCGCTGTCCACCAGATCGTCCACGATCAGAAAGCCCTCGCCATCCCCGTCCACCTTCTTCAGCACCTGCAAATCACGCTGGTTGTCATGGTCATAGCTGGAGATGCAAATGGTATCCACGAAGCGGATCCCCAGCTCACGGGCCATCAGTGCCGCCGGCACCAGGCCACCCCGGCTGACGGCGATGATGCCCCTCCATTGACTGACCGGCAGCTGACGCCGGGCCAGTTGCCGGGCCTCGCGTTGCAGATCGTCCCAGGAAACATAATATTTCTTGCTCATGAACCTACCTCCAGGCGTCGCGCTCAGTGAATGTTGAAGAAGATCAGGTGCGCCAGGAACAGCACGGCCAGCACCCAAACACTGACGCTGACTTCCTTGTAACGACCACTCAGCAGCTTGATGGCCGCATAGCTGATGAACCCCAGCTCGATGCCATGGGCAATGGAGAAGGAGAGCGGCATCATCAGCGTCACCACCGCCACGGGTGCCGCCTCGGTGAGATCATTCCACTGCACCTTGGCCAGGGACGACATCATCAGTATGGCAACGTAAAAGAGTGCGCCGGCAGTGGCGTAGGCCGGCACCATGCCGGCCAGGGGCGCGAAGAACAGCGCCAGCAGGAACAGCACGCCAACGGTCACGGCAGTCAGGCCGGTCCGGCCGCCGGCAGCCACGCCGGAGGCGCTCTCGATATAACTGGTGGTGGAAGAGGTGCCAAGGGCGGCACCCGCCACAGTGGAGAGCGCATCGGACATCAGCGCGCGCCCCAGACGCGGCAGACGGCCCTGCTTGTCCAGCATGCCGGCCTTGTCGGCCACCGCGATCAGGGTACCGGAGGTATCGAACAGAATGACGAACAGAAAGGCGAAGATGATGGAGAGCATGCTCACATCCAGTGCCCCCATCACATCCATCTGCATCAGGGTCGGCGCTATGCTGGGCGGCGCAGCCACCAGCCCCTGGTATTGCACGTCGCCGAACAGCAGCCCCAGCACGGTGATGAAGAGGATGGCGTAGAGTACGGCGCCCTTCATGTTGCGATGGGCCATGGCAATGATGAGGAAGAAGCCCAGTACCGCCAGCGCCGGTTGCAGGCTGGTCAGATCACCCAGGGTAACGATGGTGGCCGGGCTGGAGACCACAATGCCCGCATTTTTGAGGGCAATCAGCCCGAGGAACAGACCAATACCCGCGCCAATGCCGATGCGCAGGCTCTGGGGAATGGAGTTCACGATCCACTCCCGGATCTTGAACATGCTCAGTCCCAGGAAGGCGACCCCGGAGAGAAACACCGCGCCCAGCGCCGCCTGCCAGCTGTAGCCCATGCCCAGCACCACGCTGAAGGTAAAGAAGGCATTAAGCCCCATCCCCGGCGCCTGGGCCACGGGGTAGTTGGCGTACAGCCCCATGACGAAACAGCCAAAGGCCGCCGCCAGGCAGGTGGCCACAAACACGGCCCCATGATCCATGCCCGTCTGGGAGAGGATGCCCGGGTTGACGAAAATGATGTAGGCCATGGTCAGGAAGGTGGTCAACCCGGCCAGCAGCTCGGTACGCACGCTGGTCGCGTTCTCCGACAGTTTGAACAGTTTCTCTAACATGAGCGTCTCGAGTCCTTGATGAAGATTCGGGTTCCTGGATAACCCCGTGCGAAAGCATCCGCTCGGGGCCGAAAGGCGCGCATTATAGAGGGGTAAGAGAGGCAATTCCATCGCGAAAAGCGGCCATCCGGGGCCCATTAAATACGATAAATAGCGGCGATGGCGGCCCCGTACAGAACAACGTGCTGTGAAGAGTCAGCCGGGTCAGAAAGATCGGGATCGGGCCGTG
>JBFHKO010000053.1:0-13359 GCA_041595355.1 Aeromonadaceae bacterium | reverse complement strand
CTGCTGGAGGAGCCGCGCACCCTGGTGTTCTACGAGTCGCCACGCCGGCTGCTGGACTCGGTGGCCGCCATCGCCCGCATTCTGGGGGAGCGGCAGCGGGTGGTGGCCCGGGAGCTGACCAAGACCTTCGAGAGTTTTCAGGGGCTGCCGGCCAGCGCCATGCTCGCCTGGCTGCAGGAGGACGCCAACCGTTGCCGCGGCGAGATAGTGCTGATGGTGGCCGGTGCCAGCCCGGATCCCGATGCGTTGCCGGCGGAGGCGCTGCGCACCCTGAGCCTGCTGCAGGCCGACCTGCCCCTCAAGCGCGCCGCCGCCCTCACCGCCGACATCCACGGCGTGAAGAAGAATGCCCTCTACAAGTGGGCGCTGGCGCAAGCCAGTGATTGCCCTGAGGGCACCGACAGCCTATAATCCGCCGCGGAGTGGGTCAGGCAATCGCTGCCTCGTCGTTGTGCCTTCGGGTAGACGGACGGGGGGGAGGAAAGTCCGGGCTCCGCAGGGCAGGGTGCCAGGTAACGCCTGGGAGACGCGAGTCTACGACCAGTGCAACAGAGAGCAGACCGCCGATGGCCCGCAAGGGATCAGGTAAGGGTGAAAGGGTGCGGTAAGAGCGCACCGCGCGACTGGCAACAGTTCGTGGCACGGTAAACTCCACCCGGAGCAAGACCAAATAGGCCCCCTATGGTGCGGCCCGCGCTGGGGGCGGGTAGGTTGCTGGAGCCAGCGGGCGATCGCTGGCCTAGAGGAATGGTTGCCACCGAGCAATCGGTACAGAACCCGGCTTACAGACCGACTCCACCAATTCGAGAGAATGCCGATCCCTGCGGTCGGCATTCTCTTTTTGTTTGTCTGCCCGTCCGGCGTGGCGTGAGCCGGCTCGCAAAATGGTACATTGCCAGCCCCACCATAGCGCACTGATAAATAAGCGGCTTTTATGACCCCTGCAAAGGCGGGGGCTCTTTTCACCCGATGGGCACCATATGGTCCCTTGCAAAGCCAGGGGGGGCTCCTTACACTCAACGGCGTGGGAAAATGTGGTTTTTTGTGGAAAAAAGTAGAGCAACAGGGACGATCGAGACGAGATGCTGCGAGGTGCGCACGCCATCAACCTGGATACCAAGGGGCGACTGGCGATTCCGACACGCTACCGGGAGTGGCTTCGCGAGGAGTGCGACGGCCAACTGGTCTGCACCATCGACATCAGCAACCCCTGCCTGCTGCTCTATCCGCTTCCTGAATGGGAAGCCATTGAACGCAAGCTCAACGCCCTCTCCAACATGAATCCGCTGGAACGCCGCCTGCAGCGCCTGCTGCTGGGGTATGCCTGTGAATGCGAGCTGGATGGCAATGGCCGGCTGCTGTTGTCGGCCCCGTTGCGCGAGCATGCCGGCCTCGACAAGGCGGTGATGCTGGTGGGACAACTGAATAAATTCGAGATCTGGAGCGCGGACCGCTGGCGACAGCAGGTCGAAGACGACATCCAGGCCCTGCCCCAGGCGGATTGGGCAGCTTCAGAGCACTTACGGGACTTTTCACTCTGACCATGGAACAACAATTGGAACACATTACGGTCCTGTTACAGGAAGCCGTGGCCGGCCTGGCTGTGCGCCCCGACGGGGTCTACATCGACGGCACCTTCGGTCGGGGTGGTCATTCGCGGTTGATACTGCAACAGCTGGGCGCCGGCGGCCGCCTGATCGCCATCGATCGGGACCCTCTGGCCATCGCCGAGGCCGCCAAGATAGCGGATCCCCGTTTTGAAATCGTGCAGGGTCCCTTTTCCGGTCTGGCCGACTACCTGGCCGCCCGTCAGCTGCTGGGCAAGGTCGATGGCCTGCTGCTGGATCTGGGCGTCTCCTCGCCGCAGCTGGATGATGCCGAGCGCGGCTTCAGCTTCATGAAGGACGGGCCGCTGGACATGCGCATGGACCCGACCAGCGGCATCAGTGCCGCCGACTGGCTGGCACGTGCCGAGGCCGACGACATCGCCTGGGTGCTCAAGACCTTCGGCGAGGAGAAGTTCGCCCGCAAGATAGCCCGCGCCATCGTCCAGGACCGGGAGAGCACCCCCTTCCTGCGGACCCGGGATCTGGCCCAGCTCATCGCCCGGGTCATTCCGACCCGGGAAAAACACAAGCACCCGGCCACCCGCAGCTTCCAGGCCATCCGCATCTACATCAACTCCGAGCTCGAGGAGATAGAGCGCACCCTGGAGGCGGCCCTCGGCGCGCTGGCGCCCGGTGGCCGCCTGTCGGTGATCAGCTTTCACTCGCTGGAGGATCGGCTGGTCAAGCATTTCATCCGCAAGCATGAAAAGGGACCCGACGTGCCCTACGGTTTGCCGTTGACCGAGGCCCAGCTGAGCGGCGGTCGCCTGCTCAAGGCCGTCGGCAAGGCCCAGAAACCCTCCGAGGAGGAGGTGGCGCGCAACCCCCGGGCCCGCAGTTCGGTGCTGCGGGTGGCCGAGCGGCGGGAGGGCTGAGTCATGGAGCGACGCATCAACCTGGCGCTGGAGATCCTGCATGATCTGGGACGACACAAGTTCCAGGTGCTGCTGGCGCTGGCCATCGTCGGCACCGCCCTGACGGTGGTGGTGGTGACCAACCAGACTCGCGGCCTGACCAGCCAGCACAACGAGCTGCAGGATGAACGCGACAAGCTGGATATCGAGTGGCGCCACCTGCTGCTGGAGCAGAATGCCCTGGCCGAACACTCCCGAGTCAGCGATATCGCCCGGCAGAAGCTCGGCATGGCCCGGCCGTCGCCCCTCAGTGAAAAACTGGTCAATCAGCCATGAGAGCCCGATCCCGCGTGAAAGCCAGCGTCAAGAAGGAGGCGCCCCGGGTGGCGTCCTGGCGCTTCATGCTGCTGCTCGGTATCGTCGGCGTGGGCTTCTGCGGGCTGGTGCTGCGTACCGCCTGGATCCAGGTGGTCGAGCCAGACCGGCTGCGCCAGGAGGGGGACATGCGCTCCCTGCGCACCACCGCCGATCCGGCGGCCCGGGGCATCATCTCGGATCGCAATGGCGAGGAGCTGGCCGTCTCGGTGCCGGTGCAGGCGGTGTGGGCCGATCCCAAGCAGGTGCATGAGTCCGGCAGCCTGGACAACCGGCGTGCCTGGCAGGCACTGGCCGAGGTGCTGGGCTTGCCGCTCAACGAGCTGACCGCCCGCATTGCCAATCCCAAACGACGCTTCGTCTACCTGCAGCGCCAGGTGACCCCGGCGGTGGCCGAGTATGTCGGCAAGCTGCGGCTGCCGGGCATCTTCCTGCGCCGCGAATCGCGCCGCTACTATCCTACCGGCGAGATCAGTGCCCACATGGTGGGCATGACCAACATCGATGGCAGTGGCATCGAAGGGGTCGAGCGCAGCTTCAACAGCTGGCTGAGCTCCACGCCGGGCGAGCGCAAGGTGCGCAAGGACAGGCATGGCCGGGTCATCGAGGACATGGGGGTGGTCAAGGAGGGCAAGAAGGCCAACGATCTGGTGCTCAGCATCGATCAGCGGCTGCAATCCCTGGCCTATCGTTCCCTGAAGTACGCCACCGAGGTGAACAAGGCCACCTCCGGCTCCCTGGTGCTGCTGGATGTGCGCACCGGCGAGGTGCTGGCCATGGTCAACACCCCCTCCTACAACCCCAACAACCGGGGTCAGTATCAGGGCTTTCGCGCCCGCAACCGGGCGGCTACCGATACCTACGAACCCGGCTCGACCATGAAGCCGCTGGTGGCGGTGAGCGCGCTCTCCCATGGCGTGGTCAACTGGAGCGAGATCTTCGATACCCGCACCATGATCCTGGGTGGCAAACGCATCGTCGACAGCCACAAGATGAACCAGGGCAACCTGACCGACATACTGCAACACTCCTCCAACGTCGGCATGACCCGCATCTCCCTGCGCATGCAGCCCCAGCAGATACTGAGTACCCTGTACCAGTTTGGGCTGGGAACCGACTCCGGCACCGGCCTGATGGGCGAGAGCGCCGGCATGTTGCCCGATCGCAGCCGCTGGTCGGACATAGAGCGCGCCACCCTGGCCTTCGGCTATGGCCTGCGGGTCACCCCCCTGCAGCTGGCGGTGGCCTACGCCACCCTGGCCAACAAGGGGGTGCGCAAGCCGCTCTCCATTCTCAAGCTGAACCAGGCCCCGGCCGGTGAACAGCTCATTCCGCGCAAGGATGCCGAGGCGGTGATGGAGATGCTGGAACGGGTCACCCTGCCCGGCGGTACCGGCACCAAGGCCGCCGTACCCGGCTACCGGGTGGGCGGCAAGACCGGTACCTCCCGGGTGGCGGTGGCCGGGGGCTACGGCAATGACTATGTGGGCCTGTTTGCCGGTTATGCTCCCATCAGCAATCCGCGTTTCGCCATGGTGGTGGTCATCAACGAACCCAAGGGCGACGCCTATTATGGCGGCTCGGTGGCCGGACCGGCCTTCTCCGAGGTGATGGCCGGCGCCCTGCAATTTTACAATGTGCCCCCCGATGCGCTGCCGGCGCAGCCGGCGGTGGCGACCAAGGGCAAGCTGGCGCGCCAGGAGGTGAAACCTGTCCCTCACACTTGACACATTGCTGCAGCCGTTTGGCATAGCCGCACCGGCGCTGGCCGTGCGCGAGCTGCAACTGGACAGCCGGGCGGTGGCGCCCGGGGATGCCTTCGTGGCGCTCAAGGGGCACAGCCTGGATGGCCGTCGCTTCATCCCCGCGGCCGTGGCCGCCGGGGCGACGGCCGTGCTCTACGAGGCGGATGGCGACTACCAGCCGCCTGCGGATATCGGCGTGCCCTGCATCGGCATCGCCGACCTGCCGGTCAGGCTGTCGGCACTGGGCGGTCGCTTCCACGGCCACCCGGGCCGCCAGCTGCAGCTGGTGGGGGTGACCGGCACCAATGGCAAGAGCACCGTCACCCAGATCATCGCCAACTGGCGCACCCTGCTCGGCGGCACCGCCGGCGTCATGGGCACCCTGGGTAATGGCCTGTTCGGCGACCTGACGCCGTGCGAAAACACCACCGCCAGCGCCCTGCAGATACAGCGGACCCTGGCGGAGCTGCTTGGCCAGGGGGCGGATCTGGTGGCCATGGAGGTCTCCTCTCACGGGCTGGTGCAGCAGCGGGTGGCAGCGCTGCCCTTTGCGGTGGCGGTATTCACCAACCTGAGTCGTGATCATCTGGACTATCACGGCAGCATGGAGGCGTATGCCCTGGCCAAGCGTCGGCTGCTGGATATGGTGCGCCCGGAGGCGTGTGTCGTGAATGCCGACGACGCCGTGGGGCGCGCCTGGCTGGCCGAGCGCCCCACGGCGGTGGCCTTCGCCATCGAGCAATCGCTTGATGGCCATCCGGGGCTGTTTTTGCGCGCGCATCAGCTCCGTTTTCACTCCACAGGATTTGAAGCTCTGATTAACTCGTCCTGGGGGAATGGTGTATTATCCGCGCCGCTGTTGGGGGAGTTCAATGTCGCCAACAGCCTGGCCGCACTCGCCTCCCTGCTGGTGCTGGGCTACGACCTGCAGGCGCTGCTGGCGTGCGCGCCCGGACTGCGTCCCGTCAACGGTCGCATGGAGTGTTTCGGCGGCGCAGACAGGCCGCTGGTGGTGGTGGATTATGCCCACACCCCCGACGGGCTGGAGCAGGCACTCAAGGCGGCGCGGCTGCACTGCCGCGGGCGCCTCTGGTGCCTTATCGGCTGTGGCGGCGACCGCGACAGCGGCAAGCGCCCCATGATGGCCGCCGTCGCCGAACGGCTGGCCGACACCCTGATCCTGACCGACGACAACCCGCGCACCGAATCGCCGGCCCGCATCGTGGCCGACATGCAGGCCGGCCTGCGCCAGCCGCAGGCGGTGCGGGTGGAGCATGACCGGGCCAGGGCCATTGGCCTGGCACTGGCGCAGGCCCGCGCCGGCGACATCATACTGGTGGCCGGCAAGGGCCATGAGGATTACCAGATTATCGGTCAACACAAACTGCCGTACAGCGATCGGGATACCGTGCGTCGGCTGCTGGAGGCACACCCATGATACCGCTGTCGTTGCACACCCTGGCCCAGGCGCTGGATGCCACCCTGCTGGGCGCCGATAAACTCATTCGCGCCGTCGGCATCGATAGCCGCGCCCTGGAGCCGGACGCCCTCTACGTCGCCCTGGTCGGGGCGCGCTTCGATGGCCATGACTTCTGTGCCGCCGCCGTGGCCGGCGGGGCCGGTGCCCTGCTGGTCTCGCGTCCCCAGCCGGAGCTGGAGTGTCCCCAGTTGCTGGTGGCCGACACCCGCCAGGCCCTGGGGCGCCTCGGTGCCCTGGTGCGCGAGCGGCTGCACCCCGAGGTCATCGCCATCACCGGCAGCTGTGGCAAGACCACGGTCAAGGAGATGTGCGCCGCCATTCTCGCCCAGTGCGGCAGCGTGCTGGCCACCCAGGGCAACCTCAACAACGACATCGGCGTGCCGCTGACCCTGCTGCGGCTGACCGAAACGCACCAATTCGCGGTGCTGGAGCTGGGGGCCAACCACGCGGGCGAGATCGCCTGGACGACCTCGCTGGTCAGGCCGCGGGTAGCGCTCATCAATAACGTGGCGGCGGCCCACCTGGAGGGCTTCGGCTCGATGCAGGGGGTGGCGCTGGCCAAGAGCGAGATCTTCTCCGGCCTCGTCGAGGGCGGCGTGGCCATCGTCAATGCCGACAGCGAATTCTATCCCTACTGGTGCGAGACCCTGGGGGAGCACCTCCAGAGCTTTGGCCTGGAGAACCCGGCGGCCCAGTTCCGGGCGCGCGACATCGAGCTGGATGCCTTCGGCTGCGCTGCCTTCACCCTGATCAGCCCGGCCGGCAGTGCCCCGGTGCGCCTCTCCCTGCCGGGGCGGCACAACGTCGCCAATGCCCTGGCCGCCTGCGCCGCCACCCTGGCGCTGGGGCTGGATCTGGCCACCATCTGCCGGGGTCTCGAACGGGCGCAGCCGGTCAAGGGGCGCTTCTGCATCCAGCGGCTGCCGGGGCTGACCCTGATTGACGATACCTACAACGCCAGTGTCCAGGCGGTGCTGGCCGCCATCGATACCTTGGCCGGGCTGCCGGGCTACCGGGTGCTGGCCTTCGGGGACATGGCGGAGCTGGGGGATGATGCCGAGGCCCTGCACCGTCAGGTGGGCGAGCATGCCCGGGCCAGGGGGCTGGATGCGGTGCTGACCGTCGGCCCCCTGGCCGCTCATACCGCCAGTGCCGCCGGGGGGCGCCATTTCCCCGACAAATCCAGCCTGTGCGCCGCTGTGGCTGCGCTCAGAAGCCAACACCCGGACATCACCCTGCTGGCCAAGGGGGCGCGCAGCGCCCGCATGGAAGAGGTGGTGGCCTATTTTCAGAATGACAAGGAGCCGGAATGTTAGTGTGGCTGGCGGAGCTTCTCACGCCCCATTTTTCGCTGTTCAACGTGGTCTCTTACCTGACCTTCCGGGCCATCATGTCCATTTTCACCGGCCTGGGGATTGCCCTGTGGATTGGGCCCAAGGTGATCCGCCGTTTGCAGTTGCTGCAGATAGGTCAGGTGGTGCGCAACGACGGCCCCGAGTCCCATTTCAGCAAGGCGGGCACCCCGACCATGGGCGGGATCATGATACTGTTCTCCGTCCTGATCTCGGTGCTGCTCTGGACCCGGCTCAGCAACGTCTATGTCTGGGTGGTGCTGTTCGTGCTGCTCAGCTTCGGCACCATCGGCTTCATCGATGATTACCGCAAGGTGATCCGCAAGGATCCCAAGGGGCTGATCGCGCGCTGGAAGTACCTCTGGCAATCGGTGTCGGCACTGCTGGTGGCGATTTTCCTGTATGCCAGCGCCACCCACGATGCCCAGACGGTGCTGGTGGTGCCCTTCTTCAAGGCGCTGCTGCCCCAGCTGGGGCTGTTGTTCATTCCGCTGGTCTACTTCGTCATCGTCGGCACCTCCAATGCGGTCAACCTGACCGATGGCCTGGATGGTCTCGCCATCATGCCCACCGTCATGGTGGCCGCCGGTCTGGCGCTGGTGGCCTGGGCCACCGGCAACGTCAACTTCGCCGCCTATCTGCACATTCCCTATGTGCCGGATACCGCCGAGCTGACCATTGTCTGCACCGCCATCGTCGGCGCCGGCCTCGGGTTTCTCTGGTTCAATACCTACCCGGCCCAGGTGTTCATGGGCGATGTGGGCTCCCTGGCCCTGGGGGCCCTGCTGGGCGTCATCGCCGTGCTGGTGCGCCAGGAGTTCCTGCTGCTGATCATGGGCGGCGTGTTCGTCATGGAGACCCTGTCGGTGATACTGCAGGTGGGCTCCTACAAGCTGCGCGGTCAGCGCATCTTCCGCATGGCGCCCATTCACCACCACTACGAGCTGAAGGGGTGGCCGGAGCCGCGGGTGATAGTGCGCTTCTGGATCATCACCCTGGTGCTGGTGTTGCTGGCACTCATTACCCTGAAGTTGCGATAGGAAGGACGAGACGATGAGCAAGGTGGTGATCCTCGGACTGGGCAAGACGGGCTTATCCTGCGTCGACTATTTCCTGCGTCGCGGGGTGACCCCGCTGGTGCTGGATACCCGCGCCCAGCCGCCGGGGCGCGAGCAGCTGCCTGCCGGCGTCGAGCTCATCACCGGTCCCTGGCCGCTGGCGCGGCTGCTGGCCGCCGAACAACTGGTGGTGAGCCCCGGCATCGCCCTGGCCACCCCCGAATTGCAGGCGGCCGCGGCGGCCGGCATCGAGATAGTCGGCGACATCGAGCTGTTTGCCCGGCAGGCGCGCGCGCCCATCGTTGCCATCACCGGCTCCAACGGCAAGAGCACCGTCACCACCCTGGTGGGGGAGATGGCGGCCGAGGCGGGGCTGGCGGTGGGTGTGGGGGGCAACATCGGCATCCCGGCGCTGGACCTGCTGACCCAGCCGGCCGATCTCTATGTGCTGGAGCTCTCCAGCTTCCAGCTGGAAACCACCTCCAGCCTGCAGGCGACTGCGGCCACCATCCTCAATCTCAGCGAGGATCACCTGGATCGCTATGCCGGCATGGCGGCGTATCTGGCGGCCAAGCGGCGCATCCATGCCGGGGCGCAGAAGATCATCAGCAACCGTGACGATGACGCCACCTGGCCCCTCGGCCAGCCGGCATGGCAGAGCTTCGGCCTGGATGGTCAAGGTTATGGCCGGGTCATGCAGGGGGGCGAGCTGCATCTGGCGGTGCAGGGTGAGCCGCTGCTGCCGGTGTCGGCGCTGCGCATCGTCGGTGCCCACAACCAGATGAATGCCCTGGCGGCCATGGCGCTCTGCGATGCCGTGGGGATACCGCGTGCCGCCCAGCTGGCGGTGCTGCGTCGTTTCGGCGGCTTGCCCCACCGCTGCCAGCTGGTCGGCGAGGTGAACGGCGTGCGCTGGATCAATGACTCCAAGGCCACCAATGTGGGCTCCACCCTGGCCGCGGTGGCAGGCGTCGCCGAGTCGGTGCAGGGGAAGTTGTGGCTGATTGCGGGTGGACAGGGCAAGGGCCAGGACTTCGCGCCTCTGCAGGCACTGCTGGGGCAGCAGGTGCATCGGATGTTCTGTTTTGGCCAGGATGCGGCTCTCCTGCGGGATCTCGCGCCCCAGACCGAGCAGGTGGCGAGCCTGGAGGCCGCGGTGGCCCGGGCGGCGGCCCTGGCCGAGCCCGGCGACTGGGTGCTGCTGGCGCCGGCCTGTGCCAGCCTGGACATGTTCCAGAGCTTCGAGCAGCGCGGCCGGCGCTTCGTCGAACTGGTGGCGGCGTTATGAGGCTGCTGACGCCCCTCGCCCTGGCCCTCTGGCGCTGGCTGACGCCGGCGCGCATCTCGGCCTACGATCGCCAGCTGCTGACCCTGGCCCTCAGCCTCATGGGCATCGGCCTGGTGATGGTGGCCTCGGCCTCCATCACCGAAGGCATCGCCCTGCGCGATGACGCCTTCTTCTTCGTCAAGCGCCACCTGCTGTTCCTGGTGCTCTGCCTGGGCCTGGGAGCGGCAACGCTCTACCTGCCCATCCGCCGCTGGCAGGAGTGGGGGGCGCCGCTGCTGCTGGCGGTGCTGGTGCTGCTGCTGGCGGTGCTGGTGGCCGGCCACAGCGTCAACGGCGCCAAGCGCTGGCTGGGGTTTGGTGCCTTCAACCTGCAGCCGGCCGAGCTGGCCAAGTTGGTGCTCATCGTCTACATGTCCGGCTACCTGGTGCGGCGCGCGTCCGAGGTGCGGGGGCGTTTCCTGGGCTTTTTCAAGCCCCTGGGGCTGGTCTTCATCCTGTCGGCGCTGCTGCTGGCGCAACCGGATCTGGGCTCGGTGGTGGTGCTGTTCATCACCACCTTCGGCCTGCTGTTCATCGGTGGCGCCCGCCTGACGCAGTTTGTCGGCATGATCTTGGTGGGGGTGGCGGCGCTGGTGGGCCTCATCCTCTTCGAACCCTATCGCCTGCGGCGGGTGACCTCCTTTCTCGACCCCTGGGCGGATCCCTTCGGCAGCGGCTACCAGCTGACCCAGTCGCTGATGGCGTTTGGCCGCGGTGGCTGGCTGGGGCAGGGGCTGGGTAACTCGGTGCAGAAACTGGAGTACCTGCCCGAGGCGCATACCGACTTCGTGTTCGCCATTCTCGGCGAGGAGCTCGGCTTTCTCGGCGTGCTGGCGGTGCTGGCGTTGCAGCTGCTGCTGGCCCTCAAGGCGTTGCAGATCGGCCACCAGGCACTGGCGGCGAAAAAACTGTTCGACGGCTTCCTGGCCTGCGGCATCGGCATCTGGTTCAGCTTCCAGACGGTGGTCAATGTGGGCGCCGCGGCCGGCATGCTGCCCACCAAGGGGCTGACGCTGCCGCTGGTCAGTTACGGTGGTTCCAGCCTCATCGCCATGACCATGGGGGTGGCGGTGCTGCTGCGGATCGATTTCGAGATGCGCCTGGATCGCTGCCAGGTGCTGCCCCGGGAGGTGACATGAGCAAGCGGTTACTCATCATGGCCGGCGGCACCGGCGGCCACGTGTTTCCGGGACTGGCGGTGGCCCACCGGCTGGAAGCCGATGGCTGGCAGATCCACTGGCTGGGTACCGCCGATCGCATGGAGGCCGAGCTGGTACCGGCCCACGGCTATCCCATCTCCTTCATCGACATCCAGGGGCTGCGCGGCAATGGCCTGCTGCGGATGCTGGCGGCCCCCTGGCGCATTGCCAAGTCCATCTGTCAGGCGCGCCGGGTGCTGCGCCGCGAGCGGCCGGATCTGGTGCTGGGCATGGGTGGCTACGCCTCGGGCCCGGGGGGCATCGCCGCCTGGTTGTGCCGCATCCCGCTGGTGCTGCATGAGCAGAACGCGGCTGCCGGCATGACCAACCGGCTGCTGGCGCGGTTGGCCAGCCGGGTGCTGATGGGCTTTGCCGGCGCCTTTGCGCCCTCGGCCAAGACCCAGGTGGTGGGCAATCCGGTGCGTGCCGATTTCATCGCCCTGGGCCAGGGGCCGGCCCGGCAGGTGCCGGTTGACCGGCCGTTGCAGGTGCTCATCATCGGCGGCAGCCTGGGCGCGCGGCCGCTCAATCAGCGGGTGCCCCAGGCGCTGGCGCAACGGGACAACCTGGTGGTGCGCCATCAGTGCGGCAAGGGTCATCTGGCCGAGGTGCGGGCCGCCTATGCCGAGCTCGGTTTCCAGCCGGTGGAGGTGACCGAATTCATCCGTGACATGGCCGAGGCCTATGCCTGGGCCGATCTGGTCATCTGCCGCGCCGGTGCGCTGACGGTGGCCGAAGTGGCGGCGGCCGGGGTGCCCGCCATCTTCGTGCCCCTGCCCCATGCGGTGGACGATCACCAGACCCGCAATGCCATGAGCCTGACCCAGGCCGGCGCGGCCCTGTTGATGCCGCAGCACAGCCTGACGGTGGAAGCGCTGACACAGCAGGTGGCCCACCTTGAGGGGCACCGCGAGGAATTAACCAAGATGGCAGCGGCGGCCAGGCAGGTCGCCATTCTGGATGCCACCGAACGCGTCGCTGCGGTATGCAAGCAGCTGACCTCAGCATGAGAGACGGACATGACCAAGGTTGAACTGGCAAAACTACGTACCATGATCCCGGAAATGCGCCGGGTGCGGCGCATTCACTTCATCGGCATCGGCGGGGCCGGCATGGGCGGCATCGCCGAGGTGCTGGCCAACGAGGGCTACGAGATCAGCGGCTCCGACATTGCCGCCAACCCGGTCACCGAGCGCCTGGCGCGCCTGGGCGCGCACATCTTCATCGGTCATGAGGCCAGCCATGTGCAAGGCGCCAGCGTGGTGGTGGTCTCCACCGCCATCCATGCCGACAATGCCGAGGTGCAGGCGGCCCGCGAGCTGCGCATTCCCGTGGTGCGCCGCGCCGAGATGCTGGCCGAGCTGATGCGCTATCGCCATGGCATCGCCATCGCCGGCACCCACGGCAAGACTACCACCACCAGCCTGGTCTCCAGCATCTATGCCGAGGCGCAGCGGGATCCCACCTTCGTCATCGGCGGCCTGCTCAACAGCGCCGGCACCAATGCACGCCTGGGCTCCAGCCGCTACCTGATTGCCGAGGCCGACGAGAGTGATGCCTCCTTCCTGCATCTGCAGCCCATGGTCGCCATCGTCACCAATATCGAAGCGGATCACATGGACACCTATGGCGGCGACTTCAACAAGCTGCGCGCCACCTTTATCGACTTTTTGCACAACCTGCCTTTCTACGGACTGGCGGTGGTGTGTGCCGATGATCCCGTCATCCGCGAGCTGCTGCCGGAGATAGGCCGTGCCACCCTGACCTACGGCTACGACGAGTCGGCCGATGTGCAGGTGCTGGACTTCGTGCAGGAAGGCAGCCGCAGCCGCTTCCGGGTGCGCCGCCATGACGGCAGCATGCTGGCCATCAGCCTCAACCTGCCCGGGCGCCACAATGCCCTCAATGCTGCCGCCGCCATTGCCGTGGCCAGCGAGGACGGCATCGAGGATTCGGCCATCATCCGCGCCTTGGAGAAGTTCGAGGGGGTGGGGCGCCGCTTCCAGCAGTATGGCGAATTCGAGACCGGCAGAGGCCGGGCGATGCTGGTGGATGACTACGGTCATCATCCCAGCGAGGTGCGGGTGACCATCAATGCGGTGCGCGCAGGCTGGCCGGAGCGGCGCCTGGTGATGGTGTTTCAGCCCCACAGGTACAGCCGCACCCGGGATCTCTACGAGGATTTCGCCGAGGTGCTCTCCAAGGTGGACGTGCTGGTGATGCTGGATGTGTATGCCGCCGGCGAGGAGCCCATACCGGGCGCCGATGGGCGGGCGCTGTGCCGCTCCATCCGCCAGCGCGGGCAGCTGGATCCCATTTTCGTGGCCACGCCTGCCGAGGTGCCGGCACTGCTGGCGGAGAT
>JBFHKO010000052.1:0-13447 GCA_041595355.1 Aeromonadaceae bacterium | reverse complement strand
GGGCTGGTGTGGCGGCGATTGCCGGATCTGGCACGCCTGCCGGCCATGCCCGGTGCGGCTTCGGAGGGGTTTCGCCGGGACGGCAACGTGCGGCGACTGTTTTTCTGCTCCCTGCTGATGTGGACCTGCAACAGCATGTATCTCATCAACATGCCGCTGTATATCTCCCGCGAGCTGGGGCTTGAACAGGGACTGGCCGGCTGGATGATGGGTACCGCCGCCGGGTTGGAGATCCCGGTCATGCTGCTGGCCGGCCATTATTGCGGGCGGGTAGGCAAAAAGCCCTTGTTGCTGCTTGCCGCACTGGCCGGTTGTCTGTTCTACCTGGGGATGAGTCAGGTTCGGGAGCCGGCGGCACTGCTGGCGATGCAGGCCTGTAATGCCATCTTCATCGGCATAGTGGCGGGAGTCGGTATGGCCTATTTTCAGGATCTGATGCCGGGCCGGCCCGGTCAGGCCACCACCCTGTTCAGCACCAGTGTACGCAGTGGCGCCATAGTGGCGGGCGCCATCGCCGGCAGCGTTGCCGAGTGGTGGAGCTACCAGGGGGTGTTTGTGGTGGCCATCGGCCTCTCCCTGTTAGCGCTGGGGGTGGGCAGCCGGGTGCGCAATGCCTGAGTCCGGGGTGGCGGTTTCGGAAGCGGTCGGTGCATGGCTCTGGCGCAAGCACTCCATCAGCAGGGTGGCGCTGGGGCCCAGCTGCTCCAGATTGGGGACGACCAGGTGGGTGAAGAATTTGCGCTCGCTGCTTTCCTGCAACCTCAGACGTTGCAGCCGCCCCTGGGCCAGCAGCGGCTCGATGAGGTGCAGGGGCACCCAGCCGAAGCCCAGCCCCGAGAGCAGGATGCCGATGGCTTCATGAAAGTTGTTTACCGTCCAGCGCTGATCGGCTTTCAGCCAGCCGCTCACTTCCTGGGGGCGCTTGCCACTGTCCTTGATGACGATTTGCAGATGGTGACTGAGATCGTGCTGGCCGAGGAGTGAGCCGGCCCGAGCCAGGGGATGCTGGGGATGGCAGACGGCGACCAGACTGATCTCGGCCAGGGGCTCGCCGATATAGCCCTTGGGCAGGCTGCCGGTGATCACCAGATCGGCCTGCTGCTCGGTGATGGCCTCGACGGATCCGGTCAGCACCGTATCCAGCAGTAACAGCTGGGTGCCCCGTGACTTGGGGTAGAAGAGTTGCAGCGCCCGGTTGAGGACGGGGCGCGGGTGTACCAGCTCGATGGCCAGCTTTACTTCCGCCTCCCAGCCCTGATGGATGTTGTGGGCCAGCAACTCCAGCTCCTCCATCTGCTGGGTCAGCTGCTTGGCACGGCGCAGGAACACCTCTCCGGCTTCGGTCAGAAACGCCTTGCGCCCGCGCACCTCCAGCAGCGCCACCCCCAGGGTTTGCTGCAGCTTGGCCACCGCGTGGTTGAGGGAGGATTGGCTCTTGTTCAGCTGCTCTGCCGCCTGGGCATAGCCGCCATATTCCACCACGGCCTGGAAGATACGCCATTGCTCGAGTGTGCTCTTGGGTCGGAACATGCCGGTACAGTATCCCTTGCTGGCGGCAGAGGCCGCTGATCCTTCGTCAACTTGGTAATTCTATATGAAAAACCGGCCGCCAGCTCAGGCGGGGGCGGAGACCCTGGGCTGGGCATCCAGGCTCTGGCCATGGACATGCAGGCTGTCCGCTCCCATCAGGTAGAGGTAGAGCGGCATCAGCTGTGCCGGCGTCTTGAGGGTTTGAGGATCCTCGCCCGGGTAGGCCTGGGCCCGCATGCGAGTGCGGGTGGCGCCCGGGTTCAGGCAGTTGACGCGAATGGTGGTATTGGCCAGCTCATCCGCCAGCACCTGCATCAGCCCTTCGGTGGCGAACTTGGAGAGGGCGTAGCTGCCCCAGTAGGCGCGGCCCCGTTTGCCGACGCTGGAGGAGGTGAGGATCACCGAGGCCGCCGCGCTCTGGCGCAGCAGTGGCAACAGATTCTGCAGCAACTGCAGCGAGGCGGTGACATTGACCTGCATCACCTGGTGAAACTCGCTCATGTCGACATGTTCGATGGGGGAGAGGCTGCCAAGCAGGCCGGCGTTGAGCAGCAGTCCGTCCAGGCGTCCGAATTGCTGGCGCAGGCTGAGTGCCAGCCCCCGGTAGTCTCCGTTATCGGCGCGTAGCAGATCCAGCACCACTATGGCGGGGGTGGCGCCACCCAGGGCCTGGATCTGATCATACACCGCTTCCAGCTTGCTGCGGGTACGGCCGAGCAGTATCAGGGTCGCGCCATGGGATGCATAGCTGAGGGCAGCCTGACGGCCGATGCCGTCGCCGGCGCCGGTGACGAGAATAATCTGGCCCTGCAACAGGTTGGCATGCGGTTGATAGGTCTGGAGATTGAATGACATGCTCTGGCTTCCCGGGTGGCGGTGGGGCCAGTGTAGCCACAAGCCCCCGACCCTGGCCAGGGGGCAGGAGATTTTTGCTTGTCGCGGTGCAACTTCGTAGAATCGGGTTTTGTCTGCGACCCAGGAGCAACAACGTGGAATTTTTGTATCAATATGGGCTGTTCATGGCCAAGAGCTTCAGCCTGTTGCTGGCAATCGTCGGCGGCCTGCTCGTTTTGCTGCTGGTGATCGCCAGGCAAAAGCAGAAACCGCGCAAGGGGCAGTTGCTGGTCACCGACCTGTCGGCCGAATTTCGTCAGACCCAGAGCCAGCTCAATACCCTGTTTCAGCCCACAGCGCCGAAAAAGGCCTGGTATCAACGGTTAAAACGGGAGCCCGAGTCGGTGCCGGTGGTGACGTCTGCCAAGGGCGCCCGGCTGTTCGTCATCGATTTCAAGGGGGGGCTGGAGGCCAAGGAGGTGGCATCCTTGCGCGAGGAGGTGACCGCCATTCTGGCCATCGCCCGTGATGAGGATGAAGTGCTGGTCCGACTGGAGTCCGGGGGCGGCGTGGTGCATGGCTATGGCCTGGGCGCCTCTCAGCTGGCCCGCATCCGGACGCGGGGGCTGACCCTGACCGTGGCCATCGACAAGGTGGCGGCCAGTGGCGGCTACATGATGGCCTGCGTGGCGCAGCAGATCGTGGCCGCCCCCTTTGCCGTGGTGGGTTCCATCGGTGTGGTGGCGCAATTGCCCAACTTCCACCGGCTGCTCAAAAAGCATGACATCGACTTCGAACAGCACACGGCCGGTGAGTTCAAGCGTACCCTGACGTTGTTCGGCGAGAATGACGACAAGGCGCGCAAGAAGTTTCAGCTGGAGCTGGAGTCGGTGCATCAGCAGTTCAAACAGTTCATCGCCGAACATCGGCCGGCACTGGATATGGGCCGGGTGGCCACCGGGGAGCATTGGCTGGCTCATGAGGCCAAGGCCTTGGGGCTGGTGGATGTGCTGCAGACCAGCGATGACTATCTGCTGAGTCGCTATCCCGAGCAGCAAGTCGTCAAGCTGACCTATCAGCTGCACAAACCCATGGCCGAGCGGCTGGCCCACTTGACCTCGCAGGCCATTGAAGGCACCTTCTGGCGCCTCTGGCAGGCCGTGCGAACGCCCTTTCTCGGCTAACGCGGATGGCTGGTGGCGTAATGAACACTTCGTTGCCGGCAGTCTGCGACCCATGGCGCAAAACGCCGCATTCGATCCGTCAGAGAGAGAAAAAAGTTGATTCTCGGCCGGTGGGCTTTCATTTTAGTAAATAGCCTCCGGCCTCCCGCCACGGCATCGATAGTGAGTTGGATC
Source organism: Aeromonadaceae bacterium (assembly GCA_041595355.1). GTDB lineage: Bacteria > Pseudomonadota > Gammaproteobacteria > Enterobacterales > Aeromonadaceae > JBFHKO01. The sequence continues at coordinate 9,725 of JBFHKO010000052.1, read as the reverse complement.
CGTGCCAGTCGGGTACGGGACACGAGATAACAAGGACACCATTAGCACCTATGGGCAAATCTCTGGTTATTGTTGAGTCGCCGGCCAAGGCCAAGACCATCAACAAGTATCTGGGCAAGGACTTCGTGGTGAAGTCCAGTGTGGGTCATGTTCGCGACCTGCCCACCAGCGGCTCGGCCACCACCGACAAGGACGTCAAGACACCTGCCGTGCGCAAGAGCGCCAAGGCGATGACCGAGGAGGAGAAAGCCGAGCGTGACTACCGCGCCCTGGTCAAACGCATGGGCATCGATCCCGAGCATGGCTGGCAAGCCGATTACCAGGTGTTGCCGGGCAAGGAGAAGGTGGTCAACGAGCTCAAGGCGCTGGCAGCCAAGGCCGACACCATCTATCTGGCAACCGACTTGGACCGCGAGGGGGAGGCCATCGCCTGGCACCTGCGGGAACTTATCGGCGGCGACGATAGCCGCTTCAAGCGCGTGGTGTTCAACGAAATAACCAAGACGGCCATTCAGGAGGCCTTCAGCCAGCCGGGCGATCTCAACATCGACCGGGTCAATGCCCAGCAGGCTCGCCGGTTCCTGGATCGGGTGGTGGGCTACATGGTATCGCCACTGCTGTGGAAAAAACTGGCGCGAGGCCTGTCCGCGGGGCGGGTGCAGTCAGTGGCCGTGCGCCTTGTGGTGGAGAAGGAGCGCGAGATCAAGGCCTTTGTCCCCGAGGAGTATTGGGATATCCATGCCGATCTGCTGGGCACGGCGGCCACGTCGCTGCGCATGGAGGTGACCGGCTACCAGGGCAAGCCTTTCAAACCGGTCACCGAGGCCCAGGCCAAGGAGGCCTGTGATCGCCTGCAGCCGGCACGCTATCAGGTGCTCAGCCGTGAAGACAAGCCGACCAGCAGCAAGCCATCGGCGCCGTTCATCACCTCCACCTTGCAACAGGCGGCCAGCACCCGCCTCGGTTTCGGGGTCAAGAAGACCATGACGTTGGCCCAGCGTCTCTATGAGGCGGGTCATATTACCTACATGCGAACCGACTCCACCAACCTGAGTCAGGAAGCGCTGGACACGGTACGCGACTATATCCTGACGCAGTTCGGTGCCGACTATTTGCCGGCAGAGGCGCTGCGCTACGGCGCCAAGGCCAATGCCCAGGAGGCCCACGAGGCCATCCGGCCGACCAATGTGGCGCTGCTGGCCGAGCAGCTGGAGGGGGTGGACCCCGATGCCGTTCGTCTTTACGAACTCATCTGGCGTCAGTTTGTTGCCTGTCAGATGCCGCCGGCCAAGTACGACTCCAGTACCCTGACCGTCGGTGCCGCCGACTATGAGCTCAAAGCCAAGGGACGCATACTGCGCTTTGCCGGCTGGACCCGGGCACTGCCGCCCATGGGGCGCAAGGGCGAGGATATCCAGCTGCCGGCGCTGCAAGTCGGCGAGATCCTGAGCCTGCAGGCTCTGGATCCCCGCCAGCACTTTACCAAGCCGCCGGCTCGCTTCACCGAGGCGGCGCTGGTTCGCGAGCTGGAAAAGCGTGGCATCGGTCGCCCCTCCACCTATGCCTCCATCATCTCCACCATCCAGGATCGCGGTTATGTGACGGTGGAAAATCGCCGTTTCTACGCGGCCAAGATGGGCGAGATCGTCACCGAGCGGTTGGTCGAGAGCTTCAGCGAGTTGATGAGCTTCGATTTCACCGCCCAGATGGAAAACGCCCTGGACGTCATCGCCCAGGGCAAGCTGGACTGGAAGCATCAGCTGGACAGCTTCTATGCCGAGTTTCGCGAGACCCTGCACAAGGCCGCCTCGGATGCCTCTGAGGGGGGCATGCGCAGCAATCAGATGATACTGACTGACATCGACTGTCCGGATTGCGGTCGCAAGATGGGGATCCGTACCGCCAGTACCGGGGTCTTCCTCGGCTGCTCCGGCTATGCGCTGCCGCCCAAGGAGCGCTGCAAGAAAACCATCAATCTGGTACATGGCGACGAATACATTGCCGCGGACTCCGAAGAGGGCGAGGTGGATGCCCTGCGCGCCATGCGTCGCTGTCCCAAGTGCGGTACCGCCATGGACGCCTATGTCATCGACGAGACGCGCAAGCTGCATGTCTGTGGCAACAATCCCGATTGCGATGGCTACCTGGTGGAGCAGGGGCGCTTCCGTCTCAAGGGCTATGATGGTCCGGTCATCGACTGTGAGCGCTGCGGTGCCCTGATGCAGCTCAAGACCGGCCGTTTCGGCAAGTTTATGGCCTGTACCAATGAGCAGTGCAAGAACACCCGCAAGATACTGCGAAACGGCGAGGTGGCGCCGCCCAAGGAGGATCCGGTGCCATTGCCCGAGCTCAAGTGCAGCCAGTCCGATGCCCATTTCGTATTGCGCGACGGGGCTGCCGGTCTGTTCCTGGCTGCCAGCAACTTCCCCAAATCGCGGGAGACCCGGGCGCCGCTGGTGGCCGAGCTGCAGCGCTTCAAGGAGCGGCTGGCACCCAAGCATCGTTATCTGGCCGAGGCCCCGCCGGCCGACCCCCAGGGGCATCCGGCGGTGGTGCGTTTCAGCCGCAAGACCAAGGAGCAGTACGTCATGACCGAAGTGGAGGGCAAGGCCACCGGCTGGAGCGCCCATTACGTCGACGGTGACTGGGTGGTCAGCGACAAAAGCAAGAAATGAGACGCTCCGGCTGACGCCGGGCCGAAGCGGTTGAACCTGACTGAGGCGCCCGACGGCGCCTCAGTCATAAGAATAAGGGCAAACAATGCCCAGGTTGTTGAATTACCGAGCGATTGATTTGTGGGATGCAAAAAGTGTTTGGTGCCGGGCACAACTCTTCGTATAATGCGCCCGTCATCAAGACACAGGCAACACCAAGCGGGAATAGCTCAGTTGGTAGAGCACGACCTTGCCAAGGTCGGGGTCGCGAGTTCGAGTCTCGTTTCCCGCTCCAATGTAAAACACCAGTGCGGCGCGTTAGCAAAGCGGTTATGCAGCGGATTGCAAATCCGCGTAGTCCGGTTCGACTCCGGAACGCGCCTCCATCTTTCTTGACCGCATCCGGTCAATCGTCCACCCTCTAGAATCGATTCGCCTGCGAGTTACTGCTCATGCGCTGGGTCATTCTGCAATTTTCCCTGTTGTCGCTGCTGCTGTGGCCTTGTGAGCCTGGCGAGTTCAGCGTGCCGATCATGCTCCTGCTGCTGGCCAGTCTGTGCTTATCCTTGTGGACGCTCTGGTTCAACCCGCCCGGTAATTTCAATATTCATCCTCGGCCACATCCGCGCGGTCATCTGGTCACCCGTGGCCCCTATCGCTGGATCCGCCATCCCATGTATGCCGCCGTGCTGCTGCTGGCCCTGGCGGCCTGCCTCTACTACGGTACGCTCTGGAAGTGGCTGGGCTGGATGGCGCTGTTGCTGGTCCTGGGTCTCAAAGCCCGCGCCGAAGAGCGGCTGCTGTTGCTGCGTTATCCCGACTATGCGTCTTATCGGCAGGCAACCCGCGCCCTGATCCCGTTCCTCTGGTGAGGCGGGACGACAGCCGTATGGCTAGATGCAGCGCACGGGTTTGGGCAGCCCGGCAATCTTGGTGGCCTGCTTGGCCGGGCCCTTGGGAAACAACCGGTAGAGGTAGCGGCTGCTGCCCTTCTCCGGGCCATATTGCTGCTCCATCGCCTTGACCAGCGCGCGAATGGCCGGAGAGGTCTTGTATTCCTGATAGAAGGCGCGCACGAAGCGCACCACCTCCCAGTGGGCCTCGGTGAGGGTGATGGCCTCTTCGGCCGCCAGCTGTTCGGCCAGCGGTTCGCTCCAGTCTTCGAGTCGCTTCAGGTAGCCCTGGGCGTCGGTTTCGATCTGTTTTCCATCAAATTCAAGCATCTGGCTCGCGCTCCTGGCAGGATGGCAGTGGAGCGGCATATTACCATTCAGGTCGCGCGAGGCAAGCGCAGGGGCTCCATCAGCCAGGCGAGGCGCAGCATCTCGTTGGCCAGCTCGGCGATCAGGCTCAGTTCCTGGCGGATCAGCAGCAGGGCGTCATCGGAGGGCGCATTACCCGGGAGCATGCCGTTGCGGCGCGGCGGGCAGGCCTCATGGGTGCCGATGACGGCATTGGCGGCACAGCTCAGCAGCCGCTCTATTTCCCAAGCCATGGCATCCTGCTCGGGAGTCAGTTGCCCGGCCAGCCGCTGCTGGTGGGCTCCCAGGGTGGAGATATAGGAGAGCAGGCTGTGATTGCGGTAGGTGAGGCTGACACAGAGGCGCAGAAAGCGGCGCTTGGGACGCGGCTCGGCCAGCATGCTTTGCCAGGCCTGGGCCAGAGCGCTGTCCGCCAGATGCGCATGCCGGCGGGCGATGCGATACGCCTGCGGGTCGGCCTGTCCCTGCAGGCTCAGCATCACCTGCTCGAAATAGTGACGGTTGGCACGCAGGGACTGGGCCAGCAATCCCGGCAGGCGCCTGAACTGCCAGTCCGGCCATAGCAGCGAGACAGCGGCGAACGACAGCAGGCCGCCGAGCAGGGTATCCAGCAGCCGTGGCAGCACTATGCTGCTGCCTTCGATGCCGAGCAGGCTGAACGCGGTCAGCGCATACAGGGTGATGAAGATGACGGCCGCGCTGTAGTTGCTGCGCAACTGGGCGAAGAAGAGCATGGCGGACGCGGCCAGGATCAGCAGCTGGCCGTGGGTTGCCGGGGCCAGCCAGAGCAGCGGAATGCCGAGCAGCAGACCGATAAGGGTGCCGGCAATGCGCTCGAACAAGCGGCGGCGGGTGGCCGTATAGCTGGACTGGCAGACAAACAGGCAGGTGAGCAGTACCCAGAAGCCCTGGCGAATATCAAACAGCTGCAGCAGGCCGTAGCCGCTCACCAGGCACAATCCCATGCGCACGGCATGGCGGAACAACGGCGCCCTGGGTGTGAGCTGCGCCCGCAGGCTCTGCCAGGCACCAGGTGCCGGTGGTTCCTGATCCGGTTGCTGTGGTGTCACGGGGGCCTTGAAGGCACCGGTCAGCTGTTCGGCTTGCTGCAGCAGTGCATGAATGGCCAGCAGGTTCTGCTCGAGAAAATTGAGCGCCGTACGCAGCTCGGGGGTAAACGGCTGCTGCAGATGGGTGTAGTCCAGTTGATCCTGCAGCGCGGCCAGCCCCCAGTTCAGGCCCTTGGGCAGCTCGTAGGGACTGTGCATCAGTACGGCAAATCCCAGCTGATGGGTGCTCTGCGCCAGCTGTTGCAGCAATTCTCGAAACCCGTCCCGGATCAGGCTGCGTTTGAGGTCGCTCTCCAGGCGGGCATAGAGGTAGTGGCTGGAGATGATGCGCTCCTGGATCTCCTGCGCCAGCAGGCTGAGCTGACGCAGGCGTTCCAGATGCGGATCAGTCCGGCTGCGCATGCGGCGGGCCAGCATGTCCCGGGCGCTGCCGAGGGCGGTGACAATGCCGATATTCAGCACCGCCAGATTGTGGCGGATGCGCTGGTGATCCTGGGCCTGGCTGAGAAAGAAACGCGACTTTTCCGCCATGTAACGACTGAGGGCGAAAAACAGCTGGGCGACCTGCTCATGCAGCGGTTTGTAGGGGTAGAGGCGCAGCCACAGCAACGAAACGAGGCCATACCAGAGGGCGCCGGCACAGAGCCACAGCGGCTGGTCCCAGAGGTTGGGAGCATGTTCCGCTCCCAGCATGGCATAGATGGCGACCAGCAGGGAGCCGAAGCTGATGCTGGTATAGCGCGGCCCCAGGGCGCCCAGCATGATGAAGCCGAAGGCCGAGGCGAACAGCCCCAGGGCGAACAACCAGGGGTAGGGATAGAGCAGCTGCACCGAGAAGGTGGCGATGACAAAGCAGAGCAACGTCATGCCCAGGCTCTTGATGCGGCCGCTCAGGCTGTCGTCGGGCTCGGCGATGGCACCGGCCACGACCCCCAGGGAGAGGATGACGGATTCGCGGGGCATGTCGAAAAACAGGCCGGGCAGCAGGGTGCCTGCCAGGGCAAGCAACACCTTGAGTGCGAAGAAGAGGTGGCTGTCGGTTATCAGCCGACGCAGGAAAAGCGCGAATGCTGGCAATATGGTACCCCGGAGTTGACCCATGCAAGGCCCATCATACCGAAAAAAAGGGCAGGGTCAGCAAGGAGTTGGACGGATACGGGCGTATCCGTCCGACGGTGCATCAGTCGCGGCTGAGGCCGAGCAGGCTCAGCAGGCTGAGGAAGATGTTGTAGATGGAGACATAGAGGGTCACGGTGGCCGAAATGTAGTTGCGTTCACCCCCATGGATGATGGCGCTGGTCTGCATCAGGATGGCGCCACTGGAGAACAGGATGAACAGTGCGCTCAGGGCCAGGTGCAGTGCCGGTAGATGCAGGAACAGGTTGGCCACGAAGCCCACCAGTATCACCACGAAGCCGGCGGTCATCATGCCGCCGAGGAAGGACATGTCCTTGCGGGTGGTCAGCACGTAGGCGGACAGGCTCAGGAAGGTGAGGGCGGTGCCGCCCAGTGCCACCATGACGGTTTCCATGCCCCGAGTCGCTATCACCATGTTGAGGATAGGGCCCAGGGTATAGCCGATGAAACCGGTGAAGGCGAACACGCACAGCAATCCCAGGGCGCTGTCGCGGTTGCGCTCGGTCAGGTACATGAGGCCATAGAAACCCACCAGGGTGAGCAGCAACCCGGGATGGGGAAGATTGAGTACGGCGCTGGCCCCGGCGACAAGGGCTGAAAATCCCAGGGTCATGGCCAGCAGCAGGTAGGTATTGCGCAGGACACTGTTGGTGGCCAGCGCGGCATCACGCCGGATGCCAGACAGACTTTGCGGTTGCATGAGCGGTATCTCCTTGGTGAGCCGACTGCCGGAGTGGCAGGGAATAATCATTACTAATCTGACGATTATTGCAGCAGATTGCAACTGGCGGAAGCTGGGGACATGCAAAACTGTATAAAGCATAAGCGGTTGAATAACAGAAAAAGATTTGTGGTTTACAAGCCCCGGGGCCTTTAGTAGTATCTGCGCCAAGTCGGAGGGGTGGCAGAGCGGCTTAATGCAACGGTCTTGAAAACCGTCGATGGGCGACCATCCGTGGGTTCAAATCCCACCCCCTCCGCCAAATATTAACCCAAGCATTTGAAATGCTTGGGTTTTTGTTTTATGGAAAATTTACCTTTCTTTGTACCTATCAACTTACTCCCTCTTTCCCGACAGCTCATGCTCTGCAATCCGCTTACTGTCTCTACCGCACGTCAGCCTGTTGCGTCCATTCGCTTCACCTTGCCTGGCCGCTGGATGTTCAGGTCAGGCGAGCTGCGTTTATGCTCAGGGTGATGAATAATTGCGGTGACCCCACGGGTGAACGAGGTATCGGCATGATGACTCTCAGAACAGCCATGTTGCTCACGGCGCTGCTGTCCCCGGTTCCGGGCCTGGCCGGTTCGTCCCACTGCTATGCCATCAAAGACGCGGATCTGAAAAATCAGTGCCTGGCCATCACCAAAAACAGCATCAGCCGCTGTTACGCCATCAAAGACAACGATCTCAAAAACGGCTGTCTTGCCCAGGTTGGCGGCCAGAAAAACCGCTGCTACAGCATCAAGGATAACGATCTCAAGCACCGCTGCCTGGCCGGCTTTCAACCGCGATAGCGTCCTGGCTACATATCAGCGCTGACATGTCACCGTCGTCGCCATCCAAGGCGTAATTAAATCAAGATGGTCACAAAAAACCTTAACGAGTCCCTTTGCGCATCTGTGGTGCGCCTGGAGCATCTTGGCCTCAGACTTGCTCAATCTTGGTGCGGCCGCATGATTACTGCTCGGGCTGGCGCAGCGGATCTTGGATGCAAATTGGCACTTATATTGCGGGTTTATTGTTGCTGCGCCGTGCCGCCGACCGTTTCCATTCTGCGCCATCGGGTAACCGTCGCGACTGCGGTCCGTTCTGGAGTTACGGCCCAGTGACGTGGCTGGTGACAGCGATCTGTGGTGTTCGACCCGCACCATGTGAATGTGAACTCAACGATACAGGGATGAAATATGCCGACAACCAAACCCGTGGTGGCGCTCGCCTCCGCACTCCTGATGCTTATGACTGCCCCCTCCCACGCCGCCAGCGGCGATACCCTTGCCCAGGTTCAGAAGAAGGGCGAGCTGCAGTGCGGGGTCAGTGACGGTCTGCCCGGTTTTTCCAACCCCGATGCCAAAGGTAACTGGACCGGCATCGACGTCGATTTCTGCCGGGCCGTAGCGGCGGCGACTTTCGGCGATGCCACCAAGGTCAAGTTCATTCCCCTTAACGCCAAGGAGCGTTTCACGGCCCTGCAATCGGGTGAAGTGGATGTGCTGTCACGCAATACCACCTGGACACTGTCCCGGGATTCCAGCCTGGGTCTGACCTTTGGCGCGGCCGTCTATTACGATGGCGTCGGCTTCATGGTCAACAAATCGCTGGGTGTCAGCAGTGCCAAGGAGCTGGATGGCGCGGCCGTCTGTATCCAGTCCGGTACCACCACCGAGCTGAATGTGGCGGATTATTTTCGTGCCAATGGCATGAAGTTCACCCCCGTGGTGTTCGATACCTCCGATCAGACGGTCAAGGGTTTCGAGTCCGGGCGTTGTGATGTGCTGACCTCGGATCAGTCCCAGCTTTATGCCCTGCGCATCAAGCTCTCCAAGCCGGAGCAGGCTGTGGTGCTGCCCGAGGTCATTTCCAAGGAGCCGCTGGCACCGGCCGTGCGTCAGGGCGATGAGCAGTGGGCCAATCTCGTGAAGTGGACCCTGTTTGCCATGATCAACGCCGAGGAGCTGGGAGTGACCAGCAAGAACGTGGCTGAGATGCAAAAATCCGCCAACCCGGATGTGCGTCGTTTGCTGGGCCTGGACGAGCCCAGTGGCAAGGTACTGGGGGTAAGATCCGACTGGACCTATCAGATCGTCAAGCAGGTAGGCAACTATGGCGAGATCTTCGAGCGTAACGTGGGCATGGGCTCGCCGCTGAAGATTGCGCGCGGCATCAATGCTCTCTGGAGCCAGGGCGGCATCATGTACGCACCGCCGATCCGTTAAGCCGTGATACCGGGCAGCGACGATCTGCCGCTGCCCGGTCGAATATTCAATCGCAATTAGCCAGGCAGTAGGACACATCCAAGATGGCGACAGAGGCAACCAAAGACAGCGCTGTGGCCGGCGCGTCTGCCACAGGTCACTGGTTTTACAGCCAGCGGCTGCGCGAGGTACTGTTTCAGTGCGTCGCCGCCGCCGGCGTGGTTTTTTTCTTCTATTACATCATCGGCAATGCCCTGACCAACCTGGAGATGCGCGGCATTGCCACCGGTTTCGATTTTCTGGAAAACCGGGCCGGGTTCGGTATTGTGCAGAGCCTCATCCCCTACGATGAAAATCAGACCTACGGTCGCACCTTCCTGGTGGGGCTGGGCAATACCTTGCTGGTTTCCGGACTGGGGATAGTGCTGGCAACCCTGCTGGGTTTCCTGGTGGGCATCGCCAGGCTGTCCCGCAACTGGATGCTCTCGCGGCTGGCTTCCCTGTTTGTGGAAACCTTCCGCAATATTCCGCTGTTGCTGCAGATTTTCTTCTGGTATTTCGCCGTGCTGCGGTCCATTCCGGGCAAGCGGGACAAATGGTCGATTTTCGACACGTTTCACCTGAATATCGGCGGATTGCGGATCCCCAAGCCGATCTGGGAGCCCGGGTCCGAGTGGATCGGCTATGCC
>JBFHKO010000051.1:0-13481 GCA_041595355.1 Aeromonadaceae bacterium | reverse complement strand
TTGTGCCTTTGGGAATGATAAAACGGGAGCGCCCGCTGCTAGCACTGCCGGGCGTGGCAGCCGGGCTCGGCGTCGGGCATGCCGTTCAGGTGGGCAATGAAGGCCTCGGGCGGGACAAAGCCATCCAGGCGTGAAGCGGGCAGCGGCTGCCCCTGGGGATCGAAAAACAGTATCGCCGGCAGCCCCAGCACCTGCAGTTGCGTCAGCAGGGAGCGGTTGGCCGGGGTGTTAGCGGTGACATCGGCGCGTAGCAGCACAAAGGGAGCCAGGTCGGCGCGTACCCTCGCCTGACTGAAGGTATCGCGCTCGTACTGCTTGCAGGCCACGCACCAGTCGGCATAAAGATCCAGCATCACGGGGCGGCCGGCCTGGCGAGCGTCAGCCAGTTGTTGGCGCAGTTCGGGCAGGGAGGTCACCGCGGTGAAGGGCAGCGGCTCGGGTTCGGCCGGGCTCAGAGCCAGCCAGAGCAGGGCGCCAAGGGCCGGCAGCCCCAGCCCCTGCACTCCCAGTCGCAGCGGATGGCGGGGCAGACAGGCGCGAAGCAGGTAGCCGGCCAGTGCCAGTGCCAGCATCACCCAGGCGAGGCGGATCCAGGTTTCGGGCAGCAGCCGCTCCAGCAACCAGATGGGCACCGCCAGCAGCACGAAGCCGAACACCACCTTGACCCGGCTCATCCAGGCGCCGGCTCGCGGCAGCCAGCGACCGCCCAGGCTGCCGAGCAGTAGCAACGGCACCCCCATCCCCAGGCTCAGGGCATAGAGGGCGGCTGCGCCCAGCAGGCGATCGCCGCTTTGGGCCACGAACAGCAGCGCGCCGGAGAGCGGCGCCGTGGTGCAGGGCGAGCAGATGAGGCCCGAAAGCAGGCCCATCAGCCCCACGCCCAGGGTCGAGCCGCTGCGCTGGCGGTTGCTGAGCGCGATGAGGCGGCTTTGCAGCGCTGCGGGCAGGCGCAGCTCATAGAGGCCGAACATCGACAGGGCCAGTGCGACATAGAGCAGACCGAAGCCGATGAGTACGGCGGGTTGCTGCAGGGCCGCCTGCAATCCCAGGCCGACGGAGGCCACCAGCAGTCCCAGCAGAGTGTAGGTCAGCGCCATGCCTTGCACGAATACCAGTGACAGCCAGAAGGCGCGGCGCAGCGGTAAGGCCCCCTGGCCCAGGATCAGGCTGCTGAGAATGGGGTAGAGGGGAAACATGCAGGGGGTGAGTGCCAGCCCCAGCCCCAGCAGCAAAAAAAGCCCCAGCGTCGGCAGCAGACCGCCTTGCAACGCCTGGTTCAGGGACGAGTCGTCGGGGGCCGCGGGCCGGGTGGGCAGCGGTGCGCCAAGTGCGGCCGCCGCTGGCGTCAGGGCGATGCGCTCGATCATGGGCGGATAGCAGAGCCCTTCGGTGCAGCCCTGATAACCGAGGCTCAGGCTGGCGCCGGGCTGGATGTCGAGCAGCGGGATCTGCAGGCTCAGCCCCTGATAGTAGACCCGGGTTTGGCCGAAGAACGCATCTTCGTGAGGGGTGGCCGGCGGCAACCTGACCTCGCCCAGGCGGGCGCCCTCGGCCTGCCAGTGCAGCTTGTCCTGATACAGGTAGTACCCCTCGGCAATCAGGATGTCCACCTGCAGGCGGTCGCCCTGTTGGCGGGTTTGCAGGCGGAAGGCCTGCTCGGCCTTCAGGTAACGCGGCTGGGGGGCGGCCAGTCCCAGCTCGGTCAGCACATCCGTCTGGGCCGACAGGGAGGATGGAAGCAGGCCGCCGAGCAGTAGCAGCAGGCAGAGCAGGGCTCTCATGGGCGGGACCTTCATTGGCAAGACTTGGTCAGCCAGCCCAGGTAGTCGGCATCGCCCTGCTGCACAGGCAGCGCCAGGATTTCCGGTACCTCATAGGGGTGATGGCGGCGAATGAAGGCGCGCAGCGGCTCGAACAGCGCAGCCCGGGTCTTGATCAGCAGCTGCACCTCGCGACTTTGCTCTATCTGTTCGTTCCAGATGTAGAGGGATCCCATTTCGGGCAGCAGATTGACGCAGGCGGCCAGCCGTTCGCCGATGATCTGCTCGGCCAGCCGCTGGGCCAGCGCCGGATCCGGGCAGGTACAAAGCACGACGATGGCATGGGACATGGAGGTTCTCCGTCGGGGGGCGGAACAAGGTGGCGTTGGGGAAACTATAGCCGTGCGGCCATCAAAAAGCACCCGCCGCTGCGCGGGCAAGCCGGTCGCCCAGGACAGTGGGTGCGTGTCAGTGAGGGCGCGCTGCGGGGTCAGGCATCCGGTTCCGCCTCGCCGTGGCGCCGGGCCAGGTAGTGGGGGCGCCTGAGGTTCTCCGGCGCGAAGATGACATCCAGCTGCTCGGCACTGAGGAGGCCCAGCTCCAGCACCACCTCGCGCACGCTCTTGCCAGTGGCCGCACAGAGCTTGCCCACCTTGTCCCCCGCCTGATGACCGATGAAGGGATCCAGCAGGGTGACCAGGCCGATGGCGTTGAACACATAGCCTTCGCAGATGGCCACGTTGGCGGTGATGCCCTGCACGCACTTGTCGCGCAGCGAGCAGCAGGCGTTCGCCAGCAGGTGCAGCGATTCGAACAGGCACTGGGCGATCACCGGCTCCATGACATTGAGCTGCAGCTGGCCGGCCTCGGCGGCCAGGGTAATGGTGATGTCGTTACCTACCACCTTGAAGCAGGCCTGGTTGACCACCTCGGGGATCACCGGATTGACCTTAGCCGGCATGATGGAGGAGCCCGCCTGTAGCTGGGGCAGGTTGATCTCGTTGAGCCCGGCGCGGGGCCCCGAACTCAGCAAGCGCAGATCGTTGCAGATCTTCGACAGTTTGACGGCCAGCCGCTTGAGGGCGCCGTGCAGCATGACATAGGCGCCGCAGTCCGAGGTGGCCTCGATGAGATCCTCGGCCTGCACGAAGGGGCGGCCGGTCACCTGTGCCAGCTTGGCCACCGCCAGGGCCGAGTAGTCGGGCGGGCTGTTCAGGGTGGTGCCGATGGCGGTGGCGCCCAGGTTCACCTCCAGCAGCAGCTCCTGGCAGCGGTGGATGTTCTTGATCTCTTCGCCCAGGGTCACGCCGTAGGCATGAAACTCCTGACCCAGGGTCATGGGCACCGCATCCTGCAGCTGGGTGCGGCCCATTTTCAGCACCTCGGCAAATTCCAGGGCCTTCTCTTCGAAGGCATCAATCAAGGATTGCAGCACCAGCAATCCCCGGTCGCTGCTGTCGAGCAGGGCCACCCGAAAACCGGTGGGGTAGGCGTCGTTGGTGGATTGGCACTTGTTGACGTGATCGTGGGGATGGATGACGTCGTAGCGTCCCTTGGGCAATCCCATCAGCTCCAACGCCAGGTTGGCCAGCACCTCGTTGATGTTCATGTTGGTGGAGGTGCCGGCGCCGCCCTGAAACAGATCGACCGGGAACTGATCGAAACAGCGGCCGCTGTCGAGCATCAGATCGCAGGCGGCGACGATCTGGCGGGCGATGGCCGGCGTCAGGGTGCCGAGCTCGCCATTGGCCAGGGCCGCTGCCTTCTTGGTGTAGAGCATGCCACGGATGAAGTCGGGCACATCGGCGACGGTCTGTTCGCTGATGCAAAAGTTTTCCACCGCCCGCAGGGTGTGGATGCCGTAGTAGGCCTCGGCCGGGATGGCCTTGCTGCCCAGCAGATCCTCTTCGATGCGTACCTGTGCTGTGGTCATGGTCTCTCCCTGTGGGGCTCGGGGGCGCGCCGCCCGGAAAACTTTGGTTGCCCCCCTTGAATCTGCCGCTGTGGTAACCATATAGAGGATAGCGGTCGGGCGATTCCCCTGCGGGGGATCGCTGTCCAACACAGAGGGGCCAGGCCCCGCCACCTAGAGGTTTGTCGTGTCAAAAGTGTTGCTGGGCCTGCTGGCCCTGGTGTTCATCGAGATCTGGGTTCTCATCAAGGTCGGCTCGGCCATCGGTGCCCTGGCCTGTCTGCTGCTCATGCTGCTGGCCGGTGGGGTGGGGATCTCCCTGGTGCGCAGCCAGGGGCTGAAAAACCTGCTCAGTCTGCAGCAGCGCATGGCTGACGGCGAGCTGCCGGCCCAGGAGCTGCTGCAGGGCATGCTGCTGGCCATGGCCGGCATGTTGCTGATCTTGCCCGGTTTCGTCACCGATCTGCTGGCCCTGCTGCTGCTGCAGCCGGCCCTGCGTGGCTGGCTGGCACGGCGCTGGTTGCGCTACAGCCGCCTGCACATGCCCGTATCCCAGGGGCCGGCGTCCCATGCCGATGACGGCTCGCCGTTCGAGCGGCGGATGCATCCCCGCAAGGGGGGCACCACTGTGGATGGCGAGTTCGAGCGCAAGGACAAGGATCACTGAGCGCCCGGCGTTGCCGCGCGCTTCATCCGGGCGGGCTATCTGGCGAAAAAATTTCTGGCTGCCCCTTGAAGGGCAGAAATCCGCCCCCAAATTGGTGGGGCATCCAAATTTAGTTTCGGCCAAGCTGGCCGTCATCTAGAAACCAACACTCATTGGGAGAGTTAGCAATGAAAATTCGTCCATTGCATGATCGTGTGATCATCAAGCGTACCGAAGTTGAAGCCAAGTCTGCAGGCGGCATTGTGCTCACTGGCTCCGCAGCCCAGAAATCCACTCGAGGTGAGGTTCTGGCCGTCGGCACGGGTCGAATCCTGGACAACGGCGACGTGAAGCCGCTGGCCGTCAAAGTGGGTGACAAGGTCATTTTCAACGAAGGTTATGGCGTGAAGACCGAGAAGCTGGATGGTCAAGAGGTGCTGATCCTCTCCGAGACCGACATCCTGGCCATCGTCGAAGCCTAATGTTCTCCTCCATCCGTTGAATTCAGTAAAGGACTCAAAAAAATGGCAGCAAAAGAAGTCAAGTTTGGTAGCGATGCCCGTGTCAAGATGCTGGAAGGCGTGAACGTCCTGGCGGACGCCGTCAAGGTCACCCTGGGCCCGAAAGGCCGCAATGTGGTACTGGACAAGTCCTTCGGCGCCCCCACCATCACCAAGGATGGCGTCTCCGTGGCCCGCGAAATCGAACTGGAAGACAAGTTCCAGAACATGGGCGCCCAGATGGTGAAGGAAGTCGCCTCCCAGGCCAACGATGCCGCCGGTGACGGTACCACCACTGCCACCGTACTGGCCCAGGCCATCATCACCGAAGGCCTGAAGGCCGTGGCTGCCGGCATGAACCCCATGGATCTGAAGCGCGGCATCGACAAGGCCGTGGTCGCGGCCGTGGAAGAGCTGAAGGCGCTCTCCGTGCCCTGTGCCGACACCAAGGCGATCGCCCAGGTGGGTACCATCTCCGCCAACTCCGACACCACGGTCGGCAACCTGATCGCCGAGGCGATGGAGAAGGTGGGTCGTGACGGCGTCATCACCGTCGAGGATGGCCAGGGTCTGAACGACGAGCTGGATCTGGTGGAAGGCATGCAGTTTGACCGCGGCTACCTCTCTCCCTACTTCGTCATCAAGCCGGAGACCGCCTCCGTCGAGCTGGAAGATCCCTACATCCTGCTGGTGGACAAGAAGGTCAGCAACATCCGCGAAATGCTGAGCGTGCTGGAAGGCGTGGCCAAGGCCGGCAAGCCGCTGGTGATCGTGGCCGAAGACGTTGAGGGCGAAGCCCTGGCTACCCTGGTGGTCAACACCATGCGCGGCATCGTCAAGGTCGCCGCCGTCAAGGCGCCGGGCTTCGGTGACCGTCGCAAGGCGATGCTGCAGGATATCGCCATCCTGACCGCCGGTACCGTCATCTCCGAAGAGATCGGCATGGAGCTGGAAAAGGCCTCCCTGGAAGAGCTGGGTCGTGCCAAGCGCGTGGTCATCACCAAGGACAACACCACCATCATCGATGGCATGGGTGAAGTGGCGGCCATCGAAGCCCGTGTGGCCCAGATCCGTCAGCAGATCGAAGAGACCAGCTCCGACTACGATCGCGAGAAGTTGCAAGAGCGCGTGGCCAAGCTGGCCGGCGGTGTGGCCGTGGTCAAGGTGGGTGCCGCCACCGAAGTGGAAATGAAAGAGAAGAAGGCCCGCGTCGAAGATGCCCTGCACGCCACCCGTGCGGCGGTGGAAGAGGGCGTGGTGGCCGGTGGTGGCGTGGCGCTGGTGCGTGCCGCCGCCAAGCTGGTCGACCTCAAGGGTGACAACGAGGAGCAGACCGTAGGTATCCGTGTGGCCCTGCGCTCCATGGAAGCCCCGCTGCGCCAGATCGTGGCCAACGCCGGTGAAGAGCCGTCCGTGGTCGCCAACCGGGTGCGCGAAGGTCAGGGCAACTTCGGCTACAACGCCGCCACCGAAGAGTACGGCGACATGCTGGAGATGGGCATCCTGGATCCGACCAAGGTGACCCGCTCTGCACTGCAGTTCGCCGCCTCCGTGGCCGGCCTGATGATCACCACCGAGTGCATGGTCACCGACCTGCCGAAGAAGGATGCCCCGGCGGCTCCGGACATGGGCGGCATGATGTAAGCTCCGCTTACCTCAGGACCCATTGATCCATCCTGTTGTTAATGCGAATGCCAGTCAGCTGAGTCTGACTGGCATTTTTCGTTCTGGGCGCCGCCTTTCCTGGCCCTAAGGCGCGGCATCAGCCGATGCGCCTGCCAGCGCTCAAGCTGACGGCTGCGCCTCTCGTTTGCGGAACTGGAGAATGTAGTGGTCCGGGCAGCTGTGCATGTCCATTTTTTCCACCCTGAAACCGGCCGCCGTGACTTCATCCCGTGCCTGCTGTGGTGATACGCGTGCCCGTTCCCCCTTGAAATCGACAAACATCACCTGCGTGCCGGCATCGATTTGCCGGTAAAGATTAGCCAGAAAGGTCTCCCGTGCCTGGATGAAGCGATAGACATTGGCCAGGAAAACCCAATCCAGCCCGGGCGGCAGGCAGGGATCATCATGGCGGCTCTGGCTCAGGCTGATGTTGCCCCGCCCCTCGCGGGCAAAACGGCTCGCCATGTGGCTCAACATGTTGGGCTCGGTATCCAGCGCATGGACCCGGCCATGGGGCAGCCGCTCGGAAAAGAGGCTGGAAAAATAGCCGGTGCCGGCGCCGACATCGGCAATCACCATGTCCGGCTGCAGATCCAGCGCCTCGAGAATGAGGGAGGTTTTCTGCCACTGCTCGCGATGTTCAGCATCAAAGATCAGGCTCAGGCGCTCGGCCTCGGCAAAACTGATGGGTGCAACTTGTATCATTCAAAACTCACTCCGGATTGAATTATTGACTCATTTGACCGCGATCGGCGAGGCGACCCTGGCGGGAAGTTGACGCAACAGGGCAAAGGCGGTTTTCATCTGCTCGCCACCGACCACAAAACCGCACAGTCGGCCTGCGCTATCGGATGCTCGAGCCACCAGCCCACGGCTGTTCCATTCGCATTGCCAATTCAGAGCCTCCCCTTGGGTTTGCCCCGCCAGTTGCAGTGGATATAACGGCGTTTTCACCTTCACCAGCATGTTTGGCAGTGCGAGTGCCGTCGGCTGGCCCAGCAGGGTTTTGGCCAGCGCATTGGCGCCCAACAGGATCGGCTGCAGATAGGGGCGCAGCTGGCCATCGACTTCGGCGCAATCCCCCAGGGCAAAGACATGCGGATCCGAACTCTGAAGCAGGCTGTCGACAGCGATACCACGATTTACAGCCAGCCCGGCCTCGGCAGCCAGGGCAGTATTGGGTCTGAGGCCAATGGCGCTGATGGCGGCATCCACCTCGCAGAGAGTGCCATCGCTGAGCGCCACCTGCAGACCGCGGCTGGCTGCGGTCAGGGCGGTCACGGAGCAGCCCATGCGCAGGTTCACCCCCTGGGCCCGCAGGGCCTCCAGCAACGGCTGGCTGACGGCGGCCGGCATCAGGCTGGCGAGCGGGCTGTGGGCCAGATCCACCACGACCACCTCGCGCCCGGCGCTGGCGAGATCCATCGCCAGCTCGCTGCCGATGAGCCCGGCACCCAGCACCAGCACCCGCCTGGCCGCGGCGAGTTGTGCCTCGCTGGCGGCATACTCCCGTTGGCTGTTGAGGGTGATGAAATGTTCGCGCCCCGGAATGGGCGGGCAGAGGGCGCGCGCGCCGGTGGCCAGCACCAGTTGCCCATAGGCGAATTCGCCGCTGCTGGTAACGACCTTGCGAGCCTGGCGGTCAATGCGCTCCACCCGGCAGTGGGGGACCAGGGCGATGCGTTGCTGTTCGGCAAAGGCGGGCCCGCCTTGGCGGGTCAGGGCCGCCGCGCTGCGGCCCTGGCTGATGACATGACTGAGATCCGGTTTGTTGTAGTCATCGCCACTGTCGGCGGTGAGCAGGCGGATGGGGCGTTCCCCATCCAGTTTGCGCAGGCTCTTCACCAGTTGCAGGGCGGCAAAACCGCTGCCGACGATGAGGATTTCGGCGGCGCTGCCTTGAGGTTGGCTCATGCAGCGGCCTCCTGCTTGCGGGGATTGCAGGGCTCGAACACCTCCTTGCCGATGCCGCATTCCGGGCAAAGGAAGCTGTCGGGCACCGCATTCCAGGGCGTACCGGGGGGCACCTCCTGATCGGGCTCTCCCAGCGCCGGCTCGTAGACCCACTGGCAGACGCTGCAGATCATGCTCTGTTCATCGGCCAGTGCGAGCGGGCCTTTGGCCGGCTGGCAGCGGCTGACGAGTGGCGCCTGGGTGTCGGCAGCGTTGGCTGGCGCCCCCTGATGCAGAGCCACCTTGCCCAGCGAGGCATCCTGGGTGGCCGCATCCAGTGGATGCAGGGCCCACTGGCGGGCGATGCTCCGGCCATGCTCGCGGCAGCGGGCCAGGGCCGCGCCATCGGGGCGCCATTTGACCTTGAGCGGGGCGCTGATATCAAAGCCGGCATCCATCAGCCGGGTCTGGATGCGATCCACGGCGCCACCGGTCCAGCCGAAGCTGCCGAACGCCGAGGCCTTCTTGTTGCGAAACCGCAGGCCGGTGATCTCCTCCAGCATGCCGGCCACCTTGGGCATCATGACGTTGTTCATGGTCGAGGAGCCGACCAGTACGCCCTTGGAGCGAAAGACCTGGGACAGAATTTCATTCTTGTCGTGGCGCGAGACATTGTAGATCTTGACCGCCACGGCGGGGTCGACCTCATGAATGCCCTGTGCGATGGCATCGGCCATCATGCGGGTGTTGTTGGACATGGAGTCGTAGAAGAGGGTGATCCTGTCTTCCTGATACTGATCGGCCCACGCCAGGTACTGGAGGATGATCTGGGTCGGGTTGTCACGCCAGACGATGCCGTGGCTGGTGGCCACCATCTCCACCGGCAGCTGGAAGCCGAGCACCTCGTTGATCTTGGCCGTCACCAGCGGGCTGAAGGGGGTGAGGATGTTGGCGTAATAGCGCAGGCACTGCTCCATCAGCTCGGTCTGATCCACCTCGTCGTTGAACAGGTGCTCGTCACAGTAGTGCTGGCCGAAGGCGTCATTGCTGAACAGCACGGCATCGCCGGTCAGGTAGGTCATCATGCTGTCCGGCCAGTGCAGCATGGGGGTCTCGATAAACACCAGTTGCTTGCCGTTGCCCAGATCCAGGCTGTCACCGGTTTTCACCGGATGGAAATTCCACTCCGGGTGGTGATGGTGGCCGGTGATGGAGTCCAGCGCATTCTGGGTGCAGTAGATGGGGGTGTCGGGGATGCGGGCCATCAGTTCGGTGAGGGCGCCGGCATGATCCTCCTCGGCATGGTTGATGACGATGTAATCGATGCACTCGAGATCGATCTCGGCGGCCAGGTTCTGCACGAACTCGCGGCTGAACTTGTGATCCACGGTGTCGATCAGCACGTTTTTCTGTTCACGGATGAGGTAGCTGTTGTAGCTGGTGCCCTGGGTGGTCTTGTACTCGGTACCGTGAAAGTCCCGGACCTCCCAGTCACGTTGGCCGACCCAGTGGATGTTGTTTTTGACATGAATGCTCATTGGCGCGCTCCAGGCTTGGCAATAAAGAGAAAATGGGGTTCCTCCTGATATGGCAAAGCCTGTGCCAATATTTAATTTGTTGTTTTATAAGGGTATTTAATTTAATCATTGTCATTAAAACAGCACTCTGGCATAGTCAAAAACACAATTCAATTGTCATTGGGACAATCAGCATGCTTTCCCTCGATAACCTGGCGCGCATCGCCCTCGACCTGCAGCTCGGGATCTCGCATCAGGATCGCTTCCAGCGCCTGATAGGCAGCGTGCGACAGCTGCTGCATTCCGATGCCTCGGCCCTGCTGCGCTATGAAGGCGGGCAGTTCATCCCGCTGGCCATCGATGGCCTGATGCAGGATGTGCTGGGGCGTCGTTTCCGGCTCGGTGAACACCCGCGACTGGAGGCCATTGCCCGCGCCGGCGACGTGGTGCGCTTTCCGACCGACAGCCGATTGCCCGACCCCTATGATGGCCTCATTCCCGGGCAGCAGGATCTCAAGGTGCATGCCTGTATCGGTCTGCCGCTGTTTGCGGATCAGGCCCTGATCGGTGCCTTGACCATAGACGGCCTCAATCCCAGCCAGTTCGAGCCCATCAGCGACGAGGAGCTGCGCCTGGTGGCGGCCCTGGCGGCCGCGGCCCTCAACAATGCCCTGTTGCTGGAGCGGCTGGCCCGCCAGAGTGGCGAGCCGCTTCCCCGCCAGGGCCAGGGCGGGACGGGCGAGAACGAGATGATTGGCAGCGGGCCTGCCATGACCCGGCTGCGCCGGGAAATCGAGGTGGTGGCCAACTCGGAGCTGAACGTGCTGATCCTGGGCGAAACCGGGGTGGGCAAGGAGCTTGTTGCCACCGCCATTCACAGCGGCTCGCCGCGCGCGGCCAGGCCGCTCATCTACCTCAACTGCGCGGCGCTGCCGGAGTCGGTGGCCGAGAGCGAGCTGTTCGGCCATGTGAAGGGCGCCTTCACCGGCGCCATTCATCACCGGGCGGGCAAGTTCGAGCTGGCCGATGGCGGCACCCTGTTTCTGGATGAGATCGGTGAGTTGTCCCTTCCGCTGCAGGCCAAGCTGCTGCGGGTGCTGCAGTATGGCGATCTGCAACGCATCGGCGATGATACGCCGCTCAAGGTGGATGCGCGTATCCTGGCGGCCACCAACCGGGATCTGAAACAGGCGGTGCTGGACGGCAGCTTCCGGGCCGATCTCTATCACCGGCTCAGTGTCTTTCCCATCCATGCGCCGGCCTTGCGCGAACGAAGGGAGGACATCCCGCTGCTGGCGGGCTATTTCTGCGAGCGTTGCCGGGCCAACCTGGGGCTGGGGAGCCTGCGGATGCAGCCGGCGGTGTTGACCCTGCTCGGCGGCGGCGACTGGCCGGGCAATGTCCGGGAGCTGGAGCATGCCATCCACCGGGCCGCCATACTGGCGCGGGCCGAGCAGGGGAGCCAGAGCCCGATCCTTGGGCCGCAGCACTTCAATCTGGTTGCAACGGCGGATGAGGGCGCGCTGACGGCGCCGCTTCCGCCTGCGGCCGCCGCCACGGCCATCCCGGTCGGCCTGGGGCTCAGGTCGGCCACCGACGCCTTTCAGCTTGAACTGATCCAGAACACCCTGGCCCAGTGCGGCGGCAACTGGGCCGCTACCGCCCGCCAGCTGGCGATGGACAGCGGCAATCTGCACCGGCTGGCCAAACGGCTGGGGCTCAAATAGCCATGGCGCTGTTGGCCCGCGTCAGCGGACCAGCCACACCGAGGCCGGTTGCAGGAACAGGCTGAGGCCCATGGCCAGCAGCAGCAGGCCGCCGCCGAGCGCCAGCAGCGGGCCAGCCCAGCGCTGTCCCCGGTGGGAGGGACGGCGCCGGTGCAGCCACCGCTCCGCCAGATGGCGGGCACGCTGGCTGAGCAGTGCCAGCAGGCTGACGGTCAGGGCGGTGCCGGCGGCCATGCACAGGGTGGCGGCGACGCCAAGGGAGAAGCGCTCCATTACCCGGGCCAGCACCAGTATCAACAGGGCGCCGTTGCAGGGACGCAGCCCCATGGCCAGCAGCAGGCCGAGCCGGGCGCGCCAGTCGTCGGCCTGGTTGAGTGCCTCGGCATCCGGGACATGGGCATGACCACAGCCGCATGCCTGCCCGGTGCTGCGCGGCCCGGGGCGGGGCAGCAGCCCGGTGGCGGCCGGATTGGCCGGCAAGATGCGAGTGATGCTGGCGAAGGGGCGCCGGCGACGGCGCAGGGCGCGCAGTTGCCGGATGGCGCGCCAGCTCAGCAGGGCGCCCAGGGTGGCGATCAGCAGGAAGCTGCCGCGATCGAGCCACTGGCCGGTGTGCTGGGCCTGCTGGCCGCTGAGGCCGAACAGCCAGCCGGCCACGCCAATGAGCGCTATCGCGACCAGCCCCTGTAACAGGGCGGCGGCCACCGACAGCTGCAGTGCCTGGCGCAGCCGGCTGGGCTGGGTCGCCAGGTAGGTGGCGAGCACCAGCTTGCCGTGGCCGGGGCCAGCGGCATGAAATACGCCATAGGCAAAGCTGGTGAGCAGCAGGGCCCCCAGGCTGGCGGAGCTCCAGTCACGGGCCTCACGCAGCAGGGCACCCAACTCCCGGTGGAACAGCACCTGCCAGCGTACCAGCTTGAAGCTGATGAGCGGCCAGTAGTGGATGAGCAGGGCCGCCAGCAGCAGCAGGGCCCCGCTACTCAGCAGGGCCGGCAGGCGGCGCGCTGCGGCGGGAAGGAGAGGGGCGGCCATGACGTCACAGCTCCCGGCCGCAGGTGACTATCACCCGCTCGGCGAATGCCTTGCCAAGCCCGTTCTCCGCCTGCTCGCTCTGATCCAGCGACTGGGCATAGGCCAGCAGATCCTCGGGCGGCGTCGGGGCTATGAGCCGGTGTTGGCAAGCCTTGGCGCCGGGGCCGGTCAGGCGAATGGCCCGGGCCTCCCGGTGCAGCATCTCCACGTAATAGGTGGCGTCGTAGATGGCAAAGGCGAGCTGATGCCCGGCCAGCGGTTGCGGACTGGCCAGCGGCAGCCGGTAATCGAGCCGGATCTGATAGTCCTGCTTGCTGACCCTGAATTCGGTCACCGTGCCGAATGCGACCGGCTGGCCATCGAGTGTCATGCGGGTCAGGTAGTGCTGGCTGGCCAGGCTGCGCCGGGTCTGATCGGTAAAGGCGCGAAACTGGCTTTGCAGCGGCTCGGGTTGGCGCTTCATTTCCTCGATGATGTTGGCACTGTAGAACTCGTCGAACAGCCAGCTCAGGCGCAGGGCGACCAACTCCTGGCGCTCGTTGATTTCCAGCTCGCTCAGCATGTCTATCCAGCTGTGGGGATGAGCCTGGGCCTGGCTGGCCAGGCCGAACAGGCTGGCGGCCAGCCACCAGGCGCGCATGCCTATTTTCTGCTTCAATGCATCTTCTCCGGGACGCTTGGGGAACCCGGATTATGCCCCAGTCGGTGCGGCCCGTCAGCGGGTTGCGCTTGATGCCCCCTTGCCCCTGCGCGGCAGGTTCATCCGGGCTGCTTGCCGCATACCCCTGCTTATTTCAGGGTTGGCCGGGCGCGGCCGGCTCGGCATAAT
>JBFHKO010000050.1:0-13491 GCA_041595355.1 Aeromonadaceae bacterium | reverse complement strand
CGTGGATCAGCGCCGGGGGCAGCAATCCCTCCTTGAGCAGCTGCTGGGGGCCATAGATATCCGCCAGTATGCGGTTGAACAGATCGGCCCGCTGGGCGACGGCCGCTTCGAGCTGCTGCCATTCATCGGCGGGAATGATGAGCGGCAGCAGATCCAGCTCCCAGGGGCGTTCGTTGCCCTGGGGATCGGCATAGACGTTGTAGGTGATGCCATTTTCGAAGATCTGCCTGCGCACGGAGTCCATGCGGCGGCGTATCTGCTCGGGGCGGGTATCGGCCAGCTCCTCGGCAAATTCATGCCAGTGCGGACGGATGTGACCCGCGTCATTCAGCAGCTCGTCGTAGTGGCCGTGGGCAGCGGGATAGTCGGTCAGTAGCGGGGTCGGCATGGGAAAGATGGTCCCTCTCTGGCGGTGCTGAGCCATGAACAGGCGGCCGGGCCGGTGGCGCCGGCCCAGGCTCGGCGGGGGAGCGCCGGCCCCCGGGGCCGGTCAGGCTCCCCAGTGTGCCTTCAGCCCCGGCGCAGGTCCAGAGTGAAGGGAAAGTTCGGGTTGCGGCTGACGGGCACCGCCTCGATCCGCCCCGGGGAGTGGCCCATGGGCAGAAAGCGCGTCAGGCGCCGTCCCTCGGCCTCGTAGGCATTGATGGGGTTGTTCTCGTAGTGACGCCCGCCGGGGTGGGCCACGTGATACTGGCAGCCGCCGAGAGAGCGTTGCATCCAGTTGTCCACCAGATCGAATACCAGCGGCGCATGCGGCGCTATGGTGGGATGCAGGCTGGTTGCCGGCTGCCAGGCCCGGTAGCGTACCGCGCCCACATATTCGCCTACCCGGCCGGTTGGCTGCAGCGGAATGGCCCGGCCATTGACCGCCAGCACATGGCGCTCGCAGTTCATGCCGCTGACCTTGAGCTGCACCCGTTCCACCGAGGAGTCCACGTAGCGCACCGTGGCGCCTCGCGCCCCCTCTTCGCCCATGACGTGCCAGGGCTCCAGGGCATGGCGCAGCTCCACATGGACTCCACGGGCGGTAAATTCGCCATGGCGCGGGAAACGGAATTCGACGTGGCTGTCGAACCACTCATCGCGCAGCGGGTAGCCGGCCTCGCGCAGCTCGGTCAGCACATCGGCAAAGTCCTGTTGCACGAAATGGGGCAGCATGAAGCGATCATGCAGTTCGGTTCCCCAGCGGGTGAGTCGCTGCGGCCGATAGGGGTGCTGCCAGAAGCGGGCGATGAGGGCGCGCAGCAGCAGTTGCTGGGTCAGGGACATGCGGGCGTGGGGCGGCATCTCGAAGGCGCGCAGTTCCAGCAGCCCGAGGCGGCCGGTAGGGCCATCCGGCGAGTAGAGCTTGTCGATGCAGAACTCGGCGCGGTGGGTGTTGCCGCTGCTGTCGATGAGCAGGTTGCGCAGCAGCCGGTCGATGAGCCAGGGCGAGGGCGTTTCGCCGGCCGGCGGCAGCTGGGAGAAGGCGATCTCCAGTTCGTACAGCGAGTCGTTGCGCGCCTCGTCCACCCGTGGTGCCTGGCTGGTGGGGCCGATGAACAACCCCGAGAACAGGTAGGAGAGCGACGGGTGATTGTGCCAGTAGCTGATGAGGCTGCGCAGCAGATCCGGCCGGCGCAGGAAGGGACTGTCCAGCGTGGTCGCGCCGCCCAGCACCAGATGGTTGCCGCCACCGGTACCGGTATGGCGGCCATCCAGCATGAATTTCTCGCTGCTCAGTCGCGAATAGTGGGCATCCTCGTACAGGGCCGTGGTGTGGTCGACCAGTTCGTCCCAAGAGGCGGCGGGCTGGATATTCACCTCGATGACCCCCGGGTCCGGGGTGATGCGAAAGTTGACCAGTCGCGGATCGACCGGTGGCTCGTAGCCTTCCAGCACCACCGGCACATCCAGCGCCTCCGAGGTGGCCTCGATGGCGGTGACGATGTCCAGGTACTCTTCCAGCTTCTCGGTGGGCGGCATGAACAGATACAGCACGCCGTGGCGGGATTCGGCGCAGAGGGCGGTGCGGGCGATGTCGCGGGCGGACTCCTGGGGGGCGGGTGGCTGATTGGCCTCCTGAGGCGATGTCGTCGCCTGGCCGGCGCGTCCGGCCAGCTGGCGGCGCAGCTCGGCATGCTCGGGCAGTGGCGGGAAGGGCTGGGTGGGATCCGGCTGATGCAGGTAGGGATAGTCTGCTTCGGCCACCCAGGGCTGGGCGTCCAGCGGCAGGCGGTAGCCCAGCGGCGAGTCTCCCGGCAACAGGAAGCAGTGCTGGGTGCGCAGGAACCAGTGGCTGCTTTGCCAGCGCTGGTCGCGGCTCCGGGTCAGGGGCAGCACATGGCCCACCACATGAGAGAGCCCCTGAGAGAAGAGCGTGCGCAGCCGTTCCCGCTCCAGAGGATCCTGCAGATGGGAGTCGAGGGGATCGACATTGATGGGCAGGCGGTGCTCGCGCCACAGGTAGTAGTAGACATCCTCATAGGCGGGAAAGGCAAATCCCGGGTCCACGCCCAGCCGGCGGGCCACCCCGGCCAGGAAGCGCCGCGCCAGCTCGGCATCGGCGCCATAGTTCTGCTGCTCGTCGGCAAATATCGCCGGGTTGCCGAGCAGGGGGACGCCGTCGCGACGCCAATAGCAGTTGAGTGACCAGCGCGGCAACTGTTCCCCGGGATACCATTTTCCCTGGCCATAATGGACCAGCCCGTGGGGGGCATAGCGCTCGCGCATGCGCCGAAACAGCTCCCCGGCCCTGGCACGTTTGGTCGGCCCCAGAGCATCCGTATTCCATTCGGGACCATCCGGGTCGTCCACCGAGACGAAGGTCGGTTCCCCGCCCATGGTCAGGCGCACATCCCCGGCCAGCAGCTCGGCATCTATCTGCTTGCCCAGGGCCTCGATGTCGGCCCATTGAGCCTCGGTGTAGGGTTGGGTGACACGGGGCCGCTCCAGCACGCGTTCGATGCTCATGCTGTGGTTGAACTGGCATTCGCAGGCGTCGGTGTAACCGGTCAGCGGTGCGGCGCTGGCCGGTTCCGGAGTGCAAGCCACGGGAATGTGGCCTTCGCCGGTAAGCAGTCCCGAGGTGGGATCCAGCCCCACCCAGCCGGCGCCGGGCAGATAGACCTCGGCCCAGGCATGCAGATCGGTAAAGTCGGCCTCGGGGCCCGATGGACCATCCAGTGACTTGACGTCCGGTGTGAGCTGCATGAGGTAACCGGAGACGAAGCGCGCCGCCAGCCCCAGGTGGCGCAGCAGCTGTACCAGCAACCAGGCACTGTCGCGGCAGGAGCCGCTCTGCAGGGCGAGGGTTTCTTCCGGGCTCTGTACGCCGGGCTCCATGCGGATTTCATAGCGGATATGCTGCTGCAGGCGGCGATTCAACGCCACCAGGAAGTCGATGCTTTTGCTGGGCTCCCGGGGGATCCCCGCCAGGTAGTCGGCGAACCGGGGCGTGACCGGCAACTGATAGAGATAGGGGGTCAGCTCATGACGCTGCCAAGGCTCGTAGTCGAAGGGGATCATCTCGGCGCCCGGCGCCAGGAAGAAGTCGAACGGGTTGAGGACCGACAGCTCGGCGGTGAGATCCACCTCTATCTTGAATTCGGACGTCTTCTCTGGAAACACCAGTCGTGCCAGATAGTTGCCGTTGGGATCCTGCTGCCAGTTGATGAAATGCTCCGCCGGGGTGATGGTCAGCGAGTAGGCCAGCACCTTGGTACGGCTGTGGGGCGCCGGCCGCAGGCGGATGATCTGGGGGCCCAGGTTTATCGGTCTGTCGTACTGGTAATGGGTGACATGATTGAGGGCAACGTGAATGGACACAGCCTGTCTCCAGCCGGGATCTGATTAAGGGCATGAAAGTCGCGGCCGTGGCGCCCGGGGCCGCCGGCCAGGGCACCCCGCTGCCGGCATCCTTCAAGGCCGGTGTCTCCCAAGCGTAGACCAGCCCCCCGTCTCCCCGCTAGCTGTGCGGCATTGCTGCGGCCATGGCCTCCCAATCGATGAAAAAACGGGCCAAAATCCAGGATACAAGCGACACTTTATCTGGGACCCCGGTCCGGTCGGGAGAGATGGCAACGGTCAAGGCGGGGAAAGTGAAGGCTGCCCCGTTGTCCTTTTTCGACAACGCCGGATGATGACGTTTCCGGACACGCTGCCGCCCTGGTTGACAGGGGTGGCACAATATCCGGATTGCAGGAGGAAAGTGCCATGCGTGACAAGGAACTTTATCGGCAAAAGCTGCAGGCGCAGCTGGATGAGTGGAAAGCCGAACTGGACAAGCTCAAGGCCAAGGCATCCGGGGCCAGTGCCGATGCGAAGCTGGAGCTGGACAAGCAGATCTCGTCGCTTGAAGAGAAACTGGCGGAGGGACAGGACAAATTGTCTGAGTTCGGCAAGTCCGGTGAAGAGGCCTGGGAGTCGCTCAAGGAGGGGATGGAAGGCGCCTGGGATTCGCTCAAGTCGGCGGTGAGCGAGGCGGTCTCCAAGTTCAAACACAAGGGCTAGGTGTGATCTCTCTGTAGGTTGTTCACTGACGCGCAGCCGCACTGCGAACCAGTGGAAACAGGTCTTTGATATCGTCATCGCCCTGGGTCTTGATGGCCTGGGGCGTTTTTCTATGAACGTGCTGTCAATGCTGCCGCGTCACGCCTCGCTCTTATGAGGGGATGGCTAAAAGGTTCAACTGATCGGGCAGGCATCCTTCACGCGGCAGGGGCATGCTCTAGCGCAAGGCGATTGTGTGTTGCGTCACAGGAATGCAACCGGTTTCTGTAATCGGTTTCTTTTCTTGGTTATAGTCATGCTCATCAAGGGTGGTTCGGCACCTTTAACGAATTTTATCCATGCAGAGAGTATTGTTATGAACAAGAAAATCTATCTGTTCTGTGCCGCAGGGATGTCCACTTCACTGTTGGTGAGCAAAATGCGCGAGCAAGCAGCAAAATACTCAGTGCCTGTAGATATCGAGGCATTCCCGGAATCCCAAGCAAATGAAAAAGGGCCCGAGGCGGATGTTTTATTGCTGGGGCCACAAGTAGGCTATATGCACGCCGATATCTCGGCTCGTTTTCCAGATAAGCCTGTCGCTGTTATCGACACGGCAATGTATGGCCGAGTCGATGGCTTGAGCGTGCTGAAAGCGGCCGTAGCCGAAATAAAGAAGTCTTTACAGCCTGCCTGATTTATTTTCCCCTTTCTATTTTCATGTCTGCATGCTGGCGAAATGACATGTGAGGTAAACAAATGAATTTTGACTGCTTTAACATCGATGATCTGGTCACTGACGCTTCCGAAGAGAAAAAAATGGATCTCGAGGAGCAGGTAATGGGGATCATCATTAATTCCGGCGAAGCCCGCAGTTGTGCTTACGAGGCGCTGGCACTGGCTAAACAAGGTGATTTTGCTCAGGCCGAAGCAAAAATGGAAGAGGCTCGCCTCGCTGCCAATGCTGCTCATCTGGTGCAAACCCAGCTCATTGAAGCCGATATGGGGGAGGGAAAAACAATCATGACCCTGATTATGGTTCACGCCCAGGATCACCTGATGACCTCTATGCTGGCTCGTGAGCTGGTCAAAGAGTTGATTGCGCTCCACAAAAAAATTGCAGACAAACAAGGATAATCAGTAATGAAATTTTCACACGATTTTCTGTTTGGGGCGGCCTCGGCCTCTTACCAGATCGAAGGCGCCTGGAACGAAGATGGCAAGGGGATGACCAACTGGGACGAGTTTTCCAAAATCCCGGGCAAGACCTTTGAGGGGACCAACGGTGATGTGGCGGTGGATCATTATCATCGTTACAAGGAGGACGTGGCCCTGATGGCAGAGATGGGCCTGGAGTCTTATCGCTTTTCCATCTCCTGGGCGCGTATCTTTCCCAACGGGGATGGCGAAGTTAATCCCAAGGGGATCGCGTTTTACAACAACCTGATCGATGAGTGCCTGAAATTCGGCATAGTCCCTTTCATCACCCTCTACCACTGGGACCTGCCGCTGACGCTGGAGAAGGAGGGCGGCTGGCTGAATCCGCGTACCGTCAAGGCCTTCGTCAACTATGCCAGGACCTGTTTCGAAGCCTTCGGGAATCGCGTCAAACATTTCATTACCTTCAACGAAACCATCGTATTCTGCAGCCTCGGTTATCTGGCCGGCGCCCATCCGCCCGGGATCAAAAATGATCCGAAAAAATACTTCCAGGCTGTTCACAATGTCTTCTACGCCCATGCCCAGGCCGTGCTGCTCTACAAATCAATGGAGCAGTATGGCGAGATTGGGATCAGTAACGTCTTTGGTCCGGCCTTCGGTGTGGATGGCTCGGAAGATAGCCACAGGGCCGCTTATCATGCCAACGCCTATGCTACCCACCTTTATTTCGATCCGATCCTGAAGGGAGAATACCCGACTTATGTGATGGATGCGCTCAAGAAGAGCGGTTTCCATCCGGAGCAGACAGAGGCCGAACTGGCCATCATCAAGCAGGCCGCGGCGCTGAATGACTTTATGGGGCTGAACTACTACCAGCCTAGTCGTGTCGAGTTGATAAAAGGCGAGGTGGAGCATAAGAACGCTACCAGGGAAAACTCGACCGGTGCCCCGGGTAATCCCAGCTTTGATGGTTTCTTCCGTACAGTGAAGATGGACGACAAGCGTTACACCAAGTGGGACTGGGAGATCTCCCCACAGGGTTTCGTCGACGGCCTGAATATGCTCAAGGAGCGCTATGGCCAAGTGAAGCTCTACATCACCGAGAACGGCCTGGGTGATGAAGATCCGATCATAGAAAATGAGATCTGCGATGTACCGCGTATTCATTATATTGAGGAACACTTGAGGGCGCTCAAGCAGGCCATTGCAGAAGGGGTAAACGTCAAGGGTTACTTCGCGTGGTCGGTTATCGACTTGTTGAGCTGGCTTAATGGCTACAAAAAACAGTACGGCTTTATCTATGTAGACCATAAGAACAACTATCAGCGGAAGAAAAAGATGTCCTTCCATTGGTATCGCTCTGTTATTGAAAGTCGCGGGGAAGATATCTGATGAGCATCATCAATCAAAATATTCAGGCAGTCATGCCTTACGTAATGGCATTTGTCAATTCAAGACCCATAAAGGCAATAAAGGATGGTTTCCTATTCACCATGCCCTTGACCATTATTGGTTCAGTATTCCTGCTGTTGGCCTTTATCCCGATTCCGGGATATGGCGACCTGATGGCCAGTCTGTTCGGTGCCGATTGGCAAAACCCATTGTGGCAGGTCGTCGGTGCTACCTTCGACATTCTTGCTCTCATCGGGGTGTTTGGCGTCGCCTATAGCTGGGTTCAGAATGAAGGTTATCAGGGCGTCAGTGCCGGTGTCTTCGCCATAGTGTCCATGTTGATCCTGAACGATAACTTCATCCTCGCAGCCGACGGTGCCACCCTGGGCGGTGTCATTCCCAAGGCCTATATGGGCGGCAAGGGAATGATCGTCGCGATCTTTGTCGGTATCTACGTGGGCTGGCTCTATAGCTGGTGCATGAAGAAGAAGTTGACCATCAAGATGCCAGATGGAGTGCCACAAGGTGTTGCCAACGCCTTCACCGCGCTCATCCCGGGAGCCTTGATCATCCTGAGCGCCTTTCTCACCTGGATCTTCTTCGAGTTCTCTTTCGACAAGACCTTCGTCGCCATTCTGTACGATCTGCTGCAGATCCCGTTACAAGGTCTGTCTGACTCCCTTGGTGGGGTGATGATCGTGGCACTACTCATCTCTTTGCTGTGGTGGTGCGGCGTACACGGGTCGGCTATCGTGATGGGTATCATGGGGCCGATCGTAACTGCCAATGCCTTGCAAAATCAGGAGTTGTTCATCAAGGGTGAGCAATTGATTGCCGGTGATAATGCCAAGATCGTGACCAACCAGTTTGTCGATCAGTACATTACTTTCGGTGGTGCTGGTCTGACGCTGGGGCTGGTGGTCTGCATGCTGATGTTTGCCAAGTCGGCACAATACAAGGACTTGGGGCGCATCGCTATCATGCCGGGGTTGTTCAACATCAATGAGCCGGTGATCTTTGCGTTCCCCATAGTGTTCAATCCCCTGATGTTAATTCCGTTTATTGCCGCGCCGATGATCTCTGTACTGATGGTTTACTTCTCCATCTCCAGTGGTCTGGTCGACCCCTTCACCGCCATCAGTGTTCCCTGGACCACGCCGATGATCATCAGCGGCTTTATTATCGGTGGCTGGAAGGCGGCCATGCTGCAACTGGCGGTGTTCTTGATGACTATCTGTGTTTACTACCCCTTCATGAAAACGCAGGACAAGATGGCTCAACACAACCACGATGCCCAGAGTAAAGACGTTGCCGAGGACGATGATGCCTTAGCCCTGCAATTGTAGCTGTAAGAACAGAGGGGCAGGCAAAGTGCCCGCCACTCCCGAAAGGGGACAGGAAGGGATCCCTGTTCCCGTTTTCATTCGACGTCCGCCCTTGAGCGGATGACCCCGCTTCACTCGGCCAAGCTCAAAGAGCCCAAGGCGCCGTTGACCACTCTTAATCCCGACGCGTTTCCCTATCGACAATGGCTATGCAGGTCAATGGGTGGACGCCAATTATGCCGGTGTGCTTCAGAAGTGGCGGCTGCTCACCAACGAGTAGGCCCGCAAGCGTGAGCGGCATACCCTGGCGAGAAACCGGCTCAAATCGACCGAGCCCGGCTCCTGAAAAAACCGGAGCGGACAGAGGCACCGCTGATGGTGATGACCTGCAGCCCGATGATTGATGCGGCGCTGTAGCACCGGATCCGCAGTGAACTGAAGGCGCAGGGCAAGGCCTTTCCGGACAGGAAGAACCCGACGGCCCGCTGGGTATTTCTCTGCTTTGCCGGCATCCATCAGCTCGCGGTTGGTGACGCCTCGCTCATGGTATTGGGTCTAAACGCGCACCAGAGGGTGATTTCTGGATTGCCTTGGGGAAAACAGTAGCGGCAGGTTTATTCCTAATTCAGGTGCGGCATGTCGGATGTATCGTTGTGCTTGCGATTTTGTGAGAAATCCGGGGGATGGGGGAGATGAGCTTGAGCTTGGATTTGGCGTCCCACCAGAACACTAAATATCAAGTTAAGTGGCTGATATTCAATGGCTGAAAATGATCCATCTTCAGTTTATACCCCCAAAAATACCCCCAGATTCAACGCGCTGGGGTGGTTTTTGGTGGGTTTAACTGAAACGGCTGGGGCTCGCTGGTGTGGCTGGTGGACTCTCTCGGCGGATAGATAGCTGGTGGCTGGATTAGCAGCACAAGGGGACCTCGTGAAACGCTCGGCCCTTCCTGGTGAACCTCACCTTGGCGGTGATGCTTTGGAGTGGTCAGGTTATCCCGGCATCAATCCGGGTAAAACCACCCAACAACCCGGGCGGTTTCACCCGGTTTTCGTCCTGCTGCTGGTGGTCTGGCGCTATGCCTCCAGCGGCAGCAGTGTCCCCAGATTGATTTCCGCTTCCCGGTGCTCGGCGGCCTGCTCGATGGTGGGCCAGTTCGCCGGGTGGTCACGCCTTGCCGCTACGGTCATAACGTCCAGGGTGGACAGGTGACGGGCCTTGCGGAAGTGGCGGATCCAGTTCATCAACTGTTCGTGGTCAGTCATGGGGGGCGCCTCGGGATGTGGCTGGCTGGATGGGCATCCAGTATAAGGGGAAGCCGCCACGGTGGGCCGGAAAACCTACCGGCTGTCGGTTTTGACAGGGCGGCCAGCTAGAAAAAAGATCCTTATTCCCCGTGCGTAAAAATGTCCCTGGGCGGCGGTACTGGTGCCATGGGGCTGTAGGGATTTGACCGCCCCCTCTGGTCGATATGGGGCTCCTATCTGCTGCTGGCTCAATCCCGCGTGGTGCCTGGCCTCTTGGCCACCAGACCCAGGAAGGAAAGTCCATTTCAGGGTGTCACATGTAGCGGTTAATCGCGCCTCTGCGCACCCGTAACCGGGGTGGGGCTGGAAGGGACCCGCGATTCCCGCCCCTGGTTGCTGGTGGCTGGAGCTGGTGGCCTGTCGCCCATGCCTCACTCATCCCTTGTGTCTATCCCTTGTGCCGCACACTACCGCTTGTGGCTGCCAAAGCGTCCCCGAAACCGGGAACCTTTCTGCCGATCGGATTGCGCAAACGCGCAAGATCTATTGCGTAAACGCGCAATCGTCACGGCAGGCGCTGGCTGGCTGGTGGTGGGTCTGGTGGTGGGTCAGGTGGTCGGTGTGCTGGTCGTCCATGGGCCCACAGCCTTGCCTGGTGTGGGCTGGCGGTGGTCGGTCGGGTGGTCGGCCTGCTGTGCGGTTGGCTGTGCCGCTATGGCCTTGGAAGCCTTGCCGTTGCGGGTGTTGCTGTGTGTGCTCGGGTGTGTGGCCGATGGCCTGTAGGTGCGGCAGAGGGGATGTGCTGGCCTGCTGGTGGCTGCTGGTCATGGTCTCCGGCTCTGCCAGGTGGCAGACGCTCCCCCGGGATCACGGGTCCCTTCCACCCCCACCCCAGTTACGGGTGCGCGGAAGCTCGGTGGTCCGCAACATATGAGCCCATCTGGGAGCCGGTTGTTGTTTAATCGTCGGCAGGCCGGATCCTGTGCCTGGTGCGGCTTGCGGCCCTGATACAGATCAATCGTGACAACCTTGGGCGGTGCGCTGGTGGCCGGATGGTGGTGTGTCACCAATCCAGTGACAATGTCACCGATTTGGTGACAGTTCGCCGGGAGCCTCTCCCCATATTTGGGGGCATCACTACGAATCTTTCGTAGTGTTCCCCATCAAGCTCGGCACCTCCCCAGATTTGGGGGTATCACTCTTGGAAGTTGCGCCTGGCGGTCTGGTAGATGGCCTGCTCCCAGGCGGCCATCTCGGCCAGCAGGCGGGCCAGCGGTCCGGCATAAGTCTCCTGCCATTGGCTCACGCCGATAAGCAGCGCCAGGGCGCGGCGGCTCAGTTGCTTGCCCCCGGCACCCTTGCAGCGGGGACAGGTTCCGCCCCTGGGCAGGGTGCCCCGGCCGTCGCAGTTCGGGCAGGCAGGGCGCAGCCATTCAGCCAGGGCGGCCTTGGCGAATCCCTCCGGCCTGGCCTGGCGGTAGTGCTGGCAGTGCTTGGCCGCTTCCCTGGTCAGGGCTGCCAGGATGATGGGGATCTGGCGGTCGTCACCCAGGTGCTGCCAGTAGGCCCAGGCCAGGGCCGGCCCCTTGAGGCCGCGCAACAGGGCGGCATGTTCCAGCCGGCGCAGGTGGGCGGTGTTGAAGCTGGCCGCCGAGCCCTGTGCGTCCCATGCTACCCCTCTGGCCGTCAGGCCGGACAAGATCCGCTCCAGGTTCATGGCGCTCCCTCGGCTGCTGCGTGAATGCTGGGTATTTATACAGGCTTCGAGCGCAACCCACCAGCCACACGACAGCCACCAGCAGAGGGCGCGGAATAGGGCGCAGGTTTCCAGGTCAGCCGGGATGCGGGCTGTGGGCCAGTCACGACGAATAGGGTGCGGAATTGAACGGCAGCCGGCTTGCTGGTGGCGGGTGTGGATTTGGATGTATGCCACTGGCTGGTGGCCTCCTGGTGGCCTCCTGGTGGCCTCCTGGTGGGGCTGGCGCGCTCTGGTGGTCTGTCCGGTACGGGAGGGGGATCGGATCCTGCCAGCGATTGCGGCGCCTCCACTGACCCGCCCCGGCAGATTTCCACGCGGTCAGAATTGAAACTTTTTATCGCCCAAGGTCGTTAACATCTCGGCGGGTGTCGATGGCTGGAATTGTGACGGCAGTCACTCTATTGGTGGCGGGCTGGTTGGCTTGTCGCTGGTCGCTCCCTTCGTATGTATTAAAAAACGGTGGGAACAGTGGGAACAGTGGGAACAAACCCCGCAAACCCGCGCCAGCTCTGGCTTTGCGCTGTTCCCACTACCGGATGGGCTGGTGGGAACAGGCCCCTATGTGTGGGAACAACCCGCCGATCTTGTTCCCACTGTTCCCACACTTGTTCCCACTAAATCATGATGGTGTGGGAACAGCCGAAACCCGCACCACACAAGGCTTTGAGGGGCATTGATACCCCTTGTTCCCACTGTTCCCACATACTTTGCTTTCATACGTGCGCACGGGTAGCAGCGGCCATGCCAGTTAATCCGACTCGTCCACCAGCTCATCCCCTCCGATCACTCGTTCGGTGAACTGATAGACCCATGTCGGGTTGGTCATGCCTGGCAAACGGGTCTTGCGTTGCAGGCGGCTGCGGTCGCCTTGGCCTTGCTCCAGATAGCCCGCTTCCTGGCACAGCTTGGCCACCTTCTTGGGGTCATAGCCTTTGCTGATCTCGCTCCAGCCGGTGGCAGTCACGTAGAAGGTGATCCCCTCCGGTTCGGCCCGCCGATAGCCCACCAGATTGCCCGCTCTATGCTGGCTGTCGTGCCAGTCGGCAAAGCGGGTGTACTGGTTGGCGGTGAAGAAGCGGCGCACCTGCTCCAGGGCGGCGGCATCCTCGTAGTTGCCCAGGTGGCCGCGGGCCGCAAGCCAGGCAGAGAAGCAGGCCAGAACGGCGGCCTTGGTGGTGCCTGCCGGCCAGCCAGTCACGCCCAGGTGGCTGGCCAGTTCGCCGGCCACGGCCACCAGTGCGAAGCGCTCCGCCACACGGCCCACCTGATTGCCGGCACCTCCGGGCAACAGCTCGCGGGAGATCCTGTCCAGCTCATCCCGTGCCGCCTGCTGGTGGGTCTCCAGATCGGCGGCTAGTCGCTCCAGGAAGGCGCGGAAGGGTGCGCCATAGGTGCGGCTGGTGCGCAGGCGCAAGGCATCGGCCAGGGCCTTGGCATCCGGGAAGCCGTGAAGCGTCTCGAAGCACCCATATTTGCCGGTATCGCTGGGGATCTGTGGCAAGCGCACATCCATGCCACCAAAGAACCGGCCTCCGGCCTGCTCGGCATGTTCCGACAGTGACAGTTCCCCGGTGGAGAAGAACAGCAGTCGCCATTGCTTGCGGTCCCTCAGTTCGCCATCGATGCGGGAGCGGCCCTTGCCCTGGCCGTTCGCCAGCATGTAAGCGGTGCTGCCGGCTGCCCTGGGGTCTATCTCCTTGAGCTCATCCAGACACAGCAGGGCATCATTGCGGCGGCTGGCAATGGCCTCGATGGCGTTGCCGGTGGCCCGCCAGGTGTGCCAGAAATCCGCTCCGCCACACACGGACGCGGCGGCCTTCATGACGGTGGTCTTGCCGTCCGTGCTCTCACCCTTGAGGTGGAACCCTCCGCCATCCATGCCCACCAGCCGCAACAGGGGCGCAGCAAAGGCGCAGGCCACGGCAAAGGTCAGCCTGGTATTGCCCACACACAGCCGCCCTATCTGTTCCTGCCATTCGGCCAGGCTGCCAGCGGTGGCGAAGTCTTCCCCCCTGGTGTTGCCGGACTGGAAGATCAGTTCATCCCCTTGTGGCCCCAGGGTGCCATCCGGCAGCACATAGCGGCCCTCGTGCCAGCCGGTGCGCTCCAAGCTGATCAGGGTCCGGCCTGGCCG
>JBFHKO010000049.1:0-13525 GCA_041595355.1 Aeromonadaceae bacterium | reverse complement strand
GCCGCTGAAGATGGCTTGCTGGTAGATCTCGCTGTCCAGCCCCTCGCTGGCAAAGGCGCCGATGAGGTAATCCTGGCGCTGCAGCTCGTCCAGCAGCAGGGGGGCGTGGCGCTCCGCCTGCATCTCCGGCAGATACTGGGCCGGCAGGCCGTAGAAGAGGCTGAACAGGCTGCCGGCACTGCGGTTGTTGCCGCCGACGTGGCGTTCGAACTGCAGGTGCTGGTCGGCGTAACGCGACAGGTTGGGCATGTTGACATTGTTCAGCATGTCATGGCGCAGTCCCTGCACCACCAGCAGCAGCAGGTTGCGCTTCTCGGCCGCAGGTATCACCTCCAGGGGCTGCAGCGGATAGGTCAGGCGGCCGGTGCGCAGCGGATCACCCTGCAGGGCGACCTGCTGGCGATACTGCTCCAGATCCAGCCAGCCATGCTTGGCAAGGAAGCTGCGCGCCGTCATGGGATAGGAGAGGGGGAAGTTGGACTTCTGGGCGGTGATGGGCGCATAGAGGCGGGCATCGGCCCAGATATGGGTCAGGTGAGTGAGCAGAAAACTGCCCACGAACAGGGCGGCCAGACCGCGCCCCAGGCCGCGGGGGCGGCGGCGAAACTGCATGCGCCAGGCATAGCTGGAGAGCAGCAGCTCCAGCAGTAAAAATGCGGGAATGGAGACGAACAGGTAGCTCCAGCTGAGATCGGACTTGGACTGGCTCTGTTGCAGCAGTATGTCCCAGACCAGCGGATTGATGTGGAACTTGAACAGCTGGTAGACCTGGGTATCCACCAGCAGCAGGATCAGGGCCGTGGTGGCTACCAGTACGGCCACCAGACGCAGCACCCGCTGGCTGGGGATCAGGAAGCTGAGCGGAAAGGCGGTCAGCAGGTAGGCAAAGAAACCGATGAAGCCGAAGTGACCCAGCCAGCTGAACAGCAGATAGGCGCCTCCCAGCAGGGTGTCCGGCCAGGGGTTGGCCAGGATGTAGCGTACGGCGATCAGCAGGGCCAGCAGGATGTTGAAGAGGGTGAACCAGTGGCCCCAGCTGATGAGCCGGGAGACGGTATCACGATGATAGGAACCTAGGTTGACCATGTCTGCATTCACATCCTGGGGGATTGGCCGACACTCAGTGCCGCGACGGGTTGTGCTTGAGGGACTGTTTCAGAGCCTGGGCGAAGGAGTCGGCGATCAGCGGTTGCTGGGTGAGGGGGATTTGCTGGCTGATGATGTGGGTGGTCAGGTTGCCGAGGACCAGCAGGCTGAGATCCACCGGTGCCTGGGCGGCGGTCAGCACCGACTCCAGCTCCTGCATCAGCGACTCGATCTGGGCGGTGGTGTACTTGGAAACGATGGGCATCTTGGGCACTCTCATCTTGAATAAAGCGGGTTATAATACGCCACCTTCCGGGTTAACTCTATGGTTACCATGAGCCTGAGCATTGAACACATCATACTCCACTCCCTGCGTCTGAATGCCGAGGGCGCCCTGGTGGCGGATACCCGCCAGGTCGAGCTGGCCACCAATCCGGCGGTGTCCGGCATGGCCGAGGAGCTGCACCGCATCTATCAGCACAAGGGCAACAAATCCTACGCCTGCTTCAGCGACGAGGTGGCCTCGGCGGGGGCGGATCGCTTCCGGGCGCTGCTGGATGAACGCATCGCCGGCCAGTTGCCCTTCGTGGCCTTTTCGGTGCGGGCGACCGAGCTGCTGCTGGCCCAGCTGAGCCATCATGGCCTGCCCAACGAAGGCGCGCTGGTGTTCTGCCAGTATCAGTTCGTCGGTTGCCATTATCTGCTGCTGGGGCTGCTGGATTGCGAGCAGAGCGTGACCCTGACCGACAGCCTGGAGCTGACCCGGGTCAGCTACCTGGATCTGAACAAGATGCAGCTGGTGGCGCGCATCGACATCACCGACTACCAGCGCAATCCCGACTCCAACCGCTACCTCTCCTTCATCAAGGGACGTGCCGGGCGCAAGGTATCGGATTTCTTTCTCGAATTCCTCGGGGCCCGGGAAGGGCTGGATCAGAAGGTGCAGAGCAGCGTGCTGATCCAGGCGGTCAGGGCGTACTGCGACGAGGCGGCGCTGCCCGCCGAGACGCAGGTCGAAGCCAGGAAGCGCATCCAGGCCTATTGCAGCGAGCAGCTGCGTGACGGCGAGGAGATTGCCCTGCGCCAGGTGGCCGAGTGCCTGCCCCCCCGGACCGAAGGCGACTTCTACAGTTTCGTGGGTGAGGAGTACGGGCTGGCGGACTCCTTTCCGCCCAACCGCACCGCCCTGCGGGCCCTGACCAAATATGTGGGTTCGGGGGGCGGCGTCAGCATCAGCTTCGACGAGGCGCTGCTCGGCGAGCGCATTCACTACGATGCCGCCACCGATACCCTTACCCTCCGGGGCACGCCGCCCAATCTGCGCGATCAGCTGCAGCGCACGCACACCAAAGAGTGACCCCCGCCAACGTCGGGCAATGAAAAAGGCGCCCTGTCACGGGGCGCCTTGGGTGTCAACGTCAACTGTCGCAGGAGCGGCTTACAGCTCTTCGGCGTGGCTGGCCAGGTATTTTGCCACCCCTTCCGGCGAGGCCTGCATGCCGGCGGAGCCTTTCTGCCATTGGGCCGGGCAGACTTCGCCGTGCTCTTCGTGGAATTGCAGGGCGTCCACCATGCGCAGCATCTCGTCGATGTTGCGGCCCAGCGGCAGATCGTTGACCACCTGATGGCGCACCAGGCCGTTCTTGTCGATCAGGAAGGAGCCGCGGAAGGCGACGCCGGCCTCGGGATGCTCGACATCATAGGCCTTGCAGATCTCGTGCTTGACGTCGGCGACCAGCGGATACTGCACGGCACCGATACCGCCATCGGCAATGGCGGTGTTGCGCCAGGCGTTGTGGGTGAACTGGGAGTCGATGGAGACGCCGATGACTTCGACGCCGCGGCTCTTGAATTCGGCATAGCGGTGATCGAAGGCGATGAGCTCGGACGGGCAAACGAAGGTGAAGTCCAGCGGGTAGAAGAAGACCACTGCCGCCTTGCCCTGGATGAAGGCGCTCAGGTTGAAGTTGTCGACGATTTCGCCGTTACCCAGCACGGCGGCTGCGGTAAAGTCGGGGGCAGTGCGTCCTACCAGTACCATGATGTGTTCCTCGTCATTACATTGCGATGGGTGTATGTACGGACCGCTGAGGGTCCGTTTCAATGCTAGTACAAGACTCAGCCTAGCCGCTGTGCTAGATTTGTTAAATTGAATTAAATAGATAACAACAATCGCATTTTCCTATGAATCGCTGGCCCAGCCTGAAACAGCTGCACTACCTAGTCTCCCTCGACGAGTGTCAGAACTTCAATCGCGCCGCCAAGGCCTGTCACGTCAGCCAGTCCACCCTCAGCACCGGCATCCAGACCCTGGAGGAGTTGCTGGGCGTGCAGCTGGTCGAGCGCGATCACAAGTCCTTCATCATGACGCCGGCAGGGCAGGAGGTGGTCAGCCGCGCCCGCCATCTGTTGTCGGAAACCCAGGATCTGATGGAGGTGGCCAGCCACCAGGGCGGCAACCTGAGCGGCCCCCTGCGGCTCGGCTGCATTCCGACCATAGCCCCCTTTCTGCTGACCGAGCTGGTGGCGCGCTGCTCCGCCGCCTATCCCGAGCTGGCGTTGCTGCTGCGCGAGGATACCTCCGACAATCTGTTGCGACTGCTGGAGGCCGGGGAGCTGGATCTGCTGGTGCTGGCCCTGCCCTTCGATGTCGGGCGGCTGCATACCCGGGTGGTGGGGCGGGATCCCTTCAAGCTGGTGGTCCATCGTGAGCTGGCCCAGCATATCCAGCCGCGCCAGGAGTATGCGGATCTGCCGGAGCAGAGCATCTTCCTGCTGGAGCGGGAGCACTGCCTGACCGGGCATGCTTTGAGTGCCTGCCATCTGGCCAACCGCAGCAAGATCAACCCCTTTGCCGCCACCAGTCTCTATACCCTGGTGCAGATGGTCGCCGCCCGTTGGGGCGCCACGTTTCTGCCCCAGATGGCCATCCGCGCCGGCATTCTCACGCATACCGAGCTGGTGGCGCTGCCGCCGCTGGGCGATCAGGCCTATCGCGAGATTGGGCTGGTGTGGCGGCCGAGTACCACCCGGGTACAGACCTTCTATGCGCTGGGGGATCTGGTGGCGAGCTGCCTGGCAGAACCGGATGAGAGGCCGGCAGCCTGACGGCGCAAATAAAAAAAACCCGGCAGGGCCGGGTCATAAGGATTGGCTATTTAACTCAACAGCTTACAGCTAGGACTAACTAAGGGGTGTTGCAAACTTACACCAGGTCCAGTTTTCGTACCGCCATGCACTAAGGCTGGCCCTGATTTGTGACGCAAGTCTACTTATTGGCATCTGCCGGTGCAATAGCCTCTGAAATATAATTACAAAAAAGGTTCGCCTGGCGCGGTTGCAGGCGCCGGGCAGCTTGTCAGGCCATCTTGTTGTGGGGTCATCCGGGCCATTCCGGCATGCCGGGATATCGACCCGGAGCGCGTTCCTTTGATTCCCCTTTCGCCTACGGCGGGGCGGGTATTCGCAGTGCCATCGGCATGCGGATGCCGGCGGCGGGTTGAACTTGATCCGGCAGGCGCGCCTACATAGACTAGTGGCCGTTTTGCCGAGAGAACTCCCCCATGCAGGTTGCCGATTTTCTGTTTGATCTTCCCGATGAGCTCATCGCCCGCTACCCCATGCCCGAACGCAGTGCCAGCCGCCTGTTGCGCCTGGATGGCGACAGCGGCGCCGTGCAACATGGCCGCTTCAACCAGTTGCTGGAGCTGCTGGCGCCCGGGGATCTGCTGGTATTCAACAACACGCGGGTCATACCCGCGCGCCTGTTCGGCCAGAAGGCCAGCGGCGGGCGCATCGAGGTGCTGGTGGAGCGGTTGCTGGACGAGCAGCGCATCCTGGCCCATGTGCGTGCCTCCAAGGCGCCCAAGCCCGGGACCCGCCTGCTGTTCGACGGCGACGTCGCGGCCGAGATGGTGGCGCGCCATGATGCCCTGTTCGAGCTGCGTTTCGAGGGGCCGCGTCCGGTGCTCGCCATCCTGGAGGCCATAGGCCATATGCCCCTGCCGCCCTACATCGACCGTCCGGACGAGCAGGCGGACAAGGAGCGCTACCAGACCGTCTACAATGCCCGTCCCGGCGCGGTGGCCGCACCGACCGCCGGGCTGCATTTCGACGAACCGCTGCTGGCGGCCCTGCAGGCCAAGGGGGTGGAGCAGGCCTTCGTTACCCTGCATGTGGGGGCGGGGACCTTCCAGCCGGTGCGGGTGGAGCGGGTGCAGGATCACCAGATGCACAGCGAATATGCCGAGGTACCCCAGAGCGTGGTGGACCAGATCGCCGCCACCCGCGCCCGCGGCGGGCGGGTGATTGCCGTGGGCACCACCTCGGTGCGCTCCCTGGAAAGCGCCGCCCAGGCCTCCCTGGCTCGGGGTGAGCCCCTGGCGCCCTTTGTCGGCGACACCGATATCTTCATCTACCCGGGTTACCCGTTCCAGCTGGTGGATGCCCTGATCACCAATTTCCATCTGCCCGGCTCGACCCTCATCATGCTGGTGTCGGCCTTTGCCGGCTACGAGCATGTGATGGCCGCCTACCGGCAGGCCGTCGAGCAGCGCTATCGCTTCTTCAGCTATGGCGATGCCATGTTTATTACCCGGCAGGGGCGTTAAGCGCCTGCCATTCATAGCGTCGGACTGTGTCTCCGACAACGAGGTCGTATGAAGTTTGAACTGAAAACCACCCAGGGGCGTGCGCGTCGCGGTCGCCTGGTCTTCGAGCGCGGCGTGGTGGAGACGCCGGCTTTCATGCCGGTGGGCACCTACGGTACCGTCAAGGGCATGACCCCTGAGGAAGTCCGCGATACCGGGGCCCAGATCCTGCTCGGCAACACCTTCCATCTGTGGCTGCGTCCCGGCCAGGCGGTGATGCGCAAGCACGGCGATCTGCACGGCTTCATGAACTGGCAGGGGCCCATCCTCACCGATTCCGGCGGCTTCCAGGTCTTCAGCCTCGGCGATATCCGCAAGATCACCGAAGAGGGGGTTCATTTTCGCAATCCCGTCAATGGCGAGAAGATCTTCCTCTCCCCCGAAGGCTCCATGGAGATCCAGCACGATCTGGGCTCCGACGTGGTGATGATCTTCGATGAATGCACCCCCTATCCGGCCACCTGGGAGGTAGCCAAGAAGTCCATGGAGATGTCCCTGCGCTGGGCGCGCCGCTCGCGGGATCGCCATGACGGGCTGGAAAACGGCAATGCCCTGTTCGGCATCATCCAGGGCGGTGTCTATGAGGATCTGCGCGACCTCTCCTTGGCAGGGCTGCTCGAGATTGGCTTCGATGGCTATGCCGTCGGCGGTCTGGCCGTCGGCGAGCCCAAGGAGGACATGCACCGTATCCTGGAGCACGTCTGTCCGCGCATCCCCGAGGACAAGCCACGCTACCTGATGGGGGTCGGCAAGCCGGAGGATCTGGTGGAGGGGGTTCGCCGCGGGGTCGACATGTTCGACTGCGTGATGCCGACCCGCAATGCCCGCAACGGCCACCTGTTCACCAGCAATGGCGTGGTCAAGATCCGCAATGCCCAGCACCGGGAAGATACCCGCCCGCTGGATGCCGAGTGCGACTGCTACACCTGCCGGCACTATTCACGCGCCTACCTGCATCATCTGGATCGCTGCAACGAAATCCTGGGCGCCCGCCTGAATACCGTCCACAACCTGCGCTATTACCAGCGCCTGATGCAGGGTTTGCGGGACGCGATCGATGCAGGTACATTAGACGCCTTCGTGGCGGACTTCTACCAGCGGCTGGACCGTGCCGTGCCGCCACTGGCTGACGAATAACAACTCAACACTAACGAGGAAATCACCATGTCTATCATCTCCAATGCCTATGCAGAAGTCGGTACCGCCTCCCCGGGCGCTGGCGGTCTGGAAACCCTCATCATGTTTGCCGTGTTCGGCCTGATCTTCTATTTCATGATCTTCCGTCCCCAGTCCAAGCGCGCCAAGCAGCACAAGGCCCTGATGGCCGCCCTGAGCAAGGGCGACGAGGTGCTGACCTCCG
This sequence comes from Aeromonadaceae bacterium, assembly GCA_041595355.1. Lineage (GTDB taxonomy): Bacteria > Pseudomonadota > Gammaproteobacteria > Enterobacterales > Aeromonadaceae > JBFHKO01. The sequence goes on along the minus strand of JBFHKO010000049.1, from coordinate 6,430 downwards.
GTGGTCTGGTGGGCAAGATCGCCAAGGTGGCGACCGACAACGATTACCTGGTGCTGGCCCTGAACGAGCAGACCCAGATCACCATCAAGAAGGACTTCGTGACTGCCGTCCTGCCCAAGGGCACCCTTCAATCCCTGTAAGTCCCATCGAGGAATAGAGCCGTGTTAAATCGGTACCCGCTGTGGAAAAACCTGCTGGTGTGCCTGGTGGTCATCATCGGGACCCTGTATTCAGCGCCGAATTTGTATGGTGAGGATCCGGCGCTGCAAGTGTCGGCAACCCGGGGCCATGAGGTCAAGCTGGAGACCCTGGAGAGCATCAAGAGCACGCTGGATGAGGCCGGTCTCAAGCCCAAGTCGGCGCTGCTGGAGAACGGGTTGATCCTGGTGCGGTTCGATAACACCGAGGATCAGCTGCGTGCCCGGGACCTGGTGGCCGAGGCGCTGGGCGAACAGTTCATCACCGCCCTGAACCTGGCGCCGGCCACCCCGGCCTGGCTGACCGCCATTGGTGCCGGTCCCCTCAAGCTGGGGCTGGATCTGCGCGGTGGGGTCCACTTCCTGATGGAGGTGGACATGGCCGAAGCCATCGGCAAGGCCCAGGATCAACTGGTGCTGGATTTCCGGGCCGAGCTGCGTGAGCAGAAGATCCGCTATGCCGGCGTGCGCCGGGAGGGCGAGGCCGTGCTGGTGGCCTTTCGCGATCAGGGCGATCGGCAGCAAGGGATGGCGCTGCTCAGAAAGCAGCATGCCGATCTGCTGCTGAGCGACTATGACGCCAAGGGGCAATTCTGGATCCGGGCTGTCATGAGCGATGCCAAGCTCAAGGAGACCAAGGACTACGCTCTGGAGCAGAACATCACCATCATCCGCAACCGGGTCAACGAGCTCGGGGTGGCCGAGCCGCTGGTGCAGCGTCAGGGCTCCGAGCGCATCGTGGTGGAGCTGCCCGGCATTCAGGATACCGCCCGCGCCAAGGAGATACTGGGTGCCACGGCGACCCTGGAATTCCGCCTGGTGGATGAGACGGCCGATCTGCAGAGTGCCCTGGCCGGACGGGTGCCGCCCAATACCCAGCTCTACAGCGACAAGAACGGTCAGCCGGTGGTGTTGCAAAAGCGGGTGATCCTGACCGGCAACCACATCATCAATGCCCAGTCGGGCCTTGACGAGTACAGCCGTCCCCAGGTCAATATCGAGCTGGATGGCCAGGGTGGCACCAAGATGTCCTCCTTCACCAAGGACAGCGTCGGCAAGTCCATGGCCACGGTGTTCATCGAGTTCAAGCCTGTGGGTGAGCCGGGCGCGGATGGCAAGCGCCGCTTCCGCAAGCAGGAGGAGGTGATCAACGTCGCCACCATACAGTCGCGCCTGGGGAGCAGCTTCCGCATCACCGGTATCGACAATGCCCAGGAGGCCCATAACCTGGCGCTGCTGCTGCGTGCCGGGGCCCTGATCGCGCCCATCCAGATAGTCGAAGAGCGCACCATAGGCCCGAGCCTGGGTCAGCAGAACATCGAAAATGGTGTGCAGGCACTGGCGGTGGGCAGCCTGGCACTGATGCTGTTCATGCTGGCCTACTACCGCAAATTCGGCCTGGTGGCCAACTTTGCCCTGCTGTTCAACGTGGTGCTGCTGGTGGGGGTCATGTCGATGATCCCCGGCGCCACCATGACCTTGCCGGGCATCGCCGGTATCGTGCTGACGCTGGGCATGGCGGTGGATGCCAACGTGCTGATCTACGAGCGTATCCGCGAAGAGCTGCGGCTGGGACGCAGTGTGCAGCAGACCATCCACATGGGGTACGATCGTGCCTTCGGTACCATTGCCGACTCCAACATCACCACCCTGATCACCGCCTTCATCCTGTTTGCGGTGGGTTCGGGCTCGGTGCGTGGCTTCGCGCTGGTGCTGATGATCGGCATTCTCTGCTCCATGTTCACCGCCATCACCGTCAGCCGGGCCATCGTCAACCTGCTGTGGGGCGGCAAGCGCCTGACCAGGCTCTCCATTTGAGGGAAGTGTCATGTTTCAATTGCTAAAGCCGGGATACATCATCCCGTTCATGCGCATGGCCAAGCAGGCAAGCATCGTCTCCTTGATCCTGATCCTGCTCTCCATCGGCAGTCTGGCGACCCGAGGCCTGAACTGGGGGCTGGACTTCACCGGCGGCACCATCGTCGAGGTCGGCTTCGCCCAGCCGGCCGAGCTGCCCCAGATGCGCAGCGCCCTGGAGGCGAGCGGCATCCGGGGGGCGGTGATCCAGCACTTCGGCTCCACCCGTGACGTGCTGGTGCGTCTGGCGCCGAAATCCGGCGTGGATCAGCAGCAGATCGGCAGCATAGTGATGGCGGCCGCCAGGCAACTGGCCCCTGATGCCACCCTGAACCGGGTGGAGTTCGTGGGGCCGGCAGTGGGCGAGGAGCTGGCGCAGAACGGCTTCCTGGCCATAGTCGCGGCCCTGGCCTGTATCCTCGGCTACATCGCCATGCGCTTCGAGTGGCGCATGGCCACCGGCGCGGTCATGTCCCTGGCCCATGACGTGCTGGTCACCGTAGGCGTCTTCTCCTGGTTCCAGTTCGAGTTCGATCTGACGGTGCTGGCGGCGGTGCTGACGGTGGTGGGCTACTCCCTGAACGACACCATAGTAGTGTTCGATCGGGTGCGGGAGAATGCCCGCCGGCTGCGCAAGGAGGAGATGGTACGCATCATCGACATCTCCATGACCGAAACCCTGAGCCGTACCCTGATCACCTCGGGCACCACCCTGTTCACCGTGGTGGCGCTGTTCGTGATGGGGGGCCCGCTCATCCACTACTTCGCCATGGCCCTGCTCATCGGCATCGGCTTTGGTACCTACTCCTCCATCTATGTGGCCAGCGCCTGGGCCATGTACCTCAAGGTACAGCGGGAAGATCTGCTGCTGGTGGTGGTGGAAAAGGAAGGCGCCGACCAGAAGCCTCAGTGACCGACCATCCGATAATCGATTCAAAGAGCGCCACTCGGCGCTCTTTTTTTTGTGTGGTGACAGGCGTGTCCGTGGGCAGTCGACACTTCTTGGCGGCGTAGGGGAACAATGAATGACAAATGGCGTGCCCGCCCGTAACATAACGGGATCGGGCCTGTTTGGGTTTGCGGAGCGCTCCTTGGAAGTGTGGAATACGTTGTGGCGCGGTCTGCGCGCCGGTTCGCTGTTGTTGCTGGCAGGCTGCAGTGGCCTGCAGGGGGGCGGGGCGCCGCCTGAGGCGCCCCTGCTCGCGCCTCAGGATCTGGTACTGGCCACCCCTTTGCAGGTCTCCTTTCAGAGCGAGCTGGCGTTGGCGCGGCTGGGGCAGTTGCTGGGGACCGAAGATCTGAATCCCGAACAGCGGGCCGAGCTCTACTATGAGCGCGGCGTGGTGTTTGATCGGGTGGGGCTGCGCACCATGGCCCGCATCGACTTCAACCGCGCCCTGCGCGAGCGGCCCGACTTTGCCGAAGCCTATAACTTCATCGGCGTCTATCTGACCCAGCAGCAGAGCTTCGACGAGGCCTATGATGCCTTCGACTCGGCGCTGGAGCTTTCCTCCGATTACGATTATGCCTACCTGAATCGCGGTATCGCCCTCTACTACGGCCATCGACCCGCGCTGGCGGTCAAGGACCTGTCCGAATTCTACCGCCGCAAGCCCGAGGATCCCTACCGGGTGTTGTGGCTCTATTTCGCCGAGGCGCAGCTGGATGCCAAGCAGGCGCTGCGGGATCTGCAGCGCCGCTATGCCCAACGCAGCGGCGAGGAGTGGGGCTGGGATATCGTGGCCGTCTATGCCGGGCAGCAGCGCAGCGAGCCCTTCCTGCAGGCGCTCCCCGCCAGTGCCAAGGACAATCGCGAGCTGGCCGAGCGACTGTGCGAAGCCTACTTCTATCTGGGCAAGCGCGCCCAGGCCGAGCAGCAACCGGCCCTGGCGGCCACCTATTTCAGGCTGGCCTTGTCCAGCAATGTCTATGACTTCATTGAGCATCGTTACGCCATGCTGGAGCTGCAACTGCTGGAGCCCCAGCAGGAGGAGGAGTCGCTCTGAGAGGGCGCAGGCGGTGGCGGCACCTTGCCGGCGCGGCCGACCTTGCCTAAACTTTGCGCACGCAACCGGTCTGCCAGGCAGGCCGGCTCTGTGCGGGATGAAAATCAGGCGCAAAGGCGAAGTTTTATGGTGAACGCCAATGAATCCTTTTTATAGCCAATAAAACCGTATCAATCACGTTGCAACCGCGCACCCAACCCGGGCTTGGTGATGGTATTTATTTTTTAAAGTGATTGAAATTAAAGTGTTTTTGTTTTTTGTATGACATTTTTAATGTGTCTGTCATATAAAAATGAATACAGCCCGGATTTATGTGGTTATGTCTTGCCTTCGCTCCTCCGATCCCGATTTATTGAAAATTTATGCAATATTTTCGCATTTTATTTCCGACTCCGTGAAATCCCGGGTTGAAATGAGCCGATTTTGCGGTAGAATGCGCAGAATTTGCCTGGATTGCGGCGAGCTGCCCCTGTTTGCAGTCTCAAAGCCCGGTTTGCAGATATAAAGTTCAATATAAATTCAGTGACTTGGAGGTCGTCTTGACTCATTCTGCCTTGTTAGTGTTGGAAGATGGGACGGTATTTAAAGGCGTTTCGATCGGCGCCGAAGGCTGTTCCGTTGGGGAAGTGGTCTTCAATACGTCGATGACGGGGTATCAGGAAATTCTGACCGACCCCTCCTATTCCCGCCAAATCGTGACCCTCACCTATCCCCATATCGGCAACACCGGCACCAACAGCGAAGACGAAGAATCCACCGGCGTGCATGCCCAGGGCCTCATCATCCGCGACCTGCCGCTGCTGGCCTCCAACTTCCGCAGCCAGGAGACCCTCTCCGAGTACCTCAAGCGTCACAACGTGGTGGGCATCGCCGAGATCGATACCCGCAAGCTGACCCGTATCCTGCGTGAGAAGGGCGCCCAGGCCGGTTGCATCCTCACCGGTCCGGATCTGGATGCCGCCAAGGCACTGGCGGAGGCCAAGGCCTTCCCTGGCCTCAAGGGCATGGATCTGGCCAAGGTGGTGTGCGTCAAGGAGCCCTACGCCTGGAGCGAAGGCAGCTGGCAGCTCGGCGAGGGATTCGTGACCCCGGCCGACCTGCCCTATCACGTGGTGGCCTATGACTACGGCGTCAAGCGCAACATACTGCGCATGCTGGTGGACAGAGGCTGCCGCCTGACCGTGGTGCCGGCGCAGACCCCGGCCGCCGAGGTGCTGGCCATGAATCCGGATGGCATCTTCCTCTCCAATGGCCCCGGCGATCCCGAGCCCTGCGATTACGCCATTGCCGCCATCCAGGCATTCCTGCAAACCGAGATCCCGGTATTCGGCATCTGCCTCGGTCACCAGCTGCTGGGGCTGGCCTCCGGTGCCAAGACCGTCAAGATGAAGTTCGGCCACCATGGTGCCAACCACCCTGTGAAGGATTTGGATCGCAGCGTGGTGATGATCACCAGCCAGAACCACGGTTTTGCCGTGGACGAGGCCGGTCTGCCCGACAACCTGCGGGTCACCCACACCTCGCTGTTCGATGGCTCCCTGCAGGGCATCCATCGCACCGACAAGCCGGCCTTCAGTTTCCAGGGCCACCCTGAGGCGAGCCCGGGACCGCACGACGCGGCACCGTTGTTTGACCATTTCATCGAGCTCATCAAGAAGTACCGCGCATAAGGAGTAGGGTAGAGTCATGCCAAAACGTAACGATCTTAAGAGCATCCTGATCCTCGGTGCCGGCCCCATCGTCATCGGCCAGGCCTGCGAATTCGACTACTCCGGTGCTCAAGCGTGTAAAGCCCTGAAAGAAGAAGGTTTTCGCGTCATACTGGTGAACTCCAACCCGGCCACCATCATGACCGATCCGGAGATGGCCGATGCCACCTACATCGAGCCCATCACCTGGGAAGTAGTGCGCAAGATCATCGAGAAGGAGCGCCCGGATGCCGTACTGCCCACCATGGGTGGTCAGACCGCACTGAATTGTGCCCTGGATCTGGAGCGCCATGGCGTGCTGGCCGAGTTCGGCGTCGAGATGATCGGCGCCACCGCCGATGCCATCGACAAGGCCGAAGACCGTCACCGCTTTGATGTGGCCATGCGCAGCATCGGCCTCGAATGCCCGCGTGCCGGCATCGCTCACAACATGGATGAAGCCTGGGCCGTGCAGGCCGAGGTGGGCTTCCCCTGCATCATTCGTCCCTCCTTCACCATGGGCGGCTCCGGCGGCGGCATTGCCTACAATCCGGAGGAGTTCGTCGAGATCTGCGAGCGTGGTCTGGATCTCTCGCCGACCAAGGAGCTGCTGATCGACGAGTCCCTGATCGGCTGGAAAGAGTACGAGATGGAGGTGGTGCGCGATCGCAACGATAACTGC
>JBFHKO010000048.1:0-13656 GCA_041595355.1 Aeromonadaceae bacterium | reverse complement strand
TGCCGGCGATGGCAATCTGGTTCTCGACTTCGGCCTTGACCAGCTGCAGCGTGGCACTCAGGCCAGCCAGCTGGTTGCTGTCACTCTTCAGAGCATCGAACTCGGTCTTGGTCTTGGGCAGGAAGGGCACCAAAGCAATGGCCTTGAGTGCCACGCTGCGGGCTTCGGTACTGCTGCTGGTGACAAAGTTGTCGGTCACCAGGCTTTCAGGAATGTCATACTCGGTGGCCACCTCCTGAATGGCCTCAGCCAGGCTGGTCACTTCGCCGGATTCCAGCTTCATGGCCACCAGGGTGGTGAAGGGGGTGGCAACCCGGTTACCGCTCAAACCGGCGGGAGCTTTCAGATACAGCTCGCCGTCGGCGAAGGTCTTGCCGGTTTCCATATCCTCGGTGCTGCCATCGGCCTTGGCGGTAATGATAATGGTACATTCGCTGGAGTCGATGCCATTGGATGCGACCGTGGTCTGGCCATTGGTATCGGTGGGCGCCGGGGTGAAGGTTTGGTTACCGCACTGTGCGGTTGCCACGGCATTGTTCAGAAGGCCGTCAATGGCGGTGATCTGAAAATCGCTGCTGCTGCTGCTGCTGCTGCTGCTGTTGCTGCTGGAGTCGTTACAGCCGCTCACGGCCATTGCCAGGCTCACGGCCAAGCCTACTGCTTTAAGTTTCATGTTGTTGCTCCTTGTTATTGTACGGTATCCCGATATTGGAACTTAGAATGTGTAGCTGAGGGTGGCCAGGAGGCGCTGCTCGTCATGTAGCGGGATAAATTGCACCGCTTGGGGGCCTGATTCCTGCAGACGGTACTGCATTTGCAGGAAATCGGCGCTGAGGGCGAGGCGCTCATTCAGTTGAGAGGTGGCGCCCAGCTGGCTGCCGAGGGTTAAATCCAGTGCCTGTCCGGGGCTGAGTTCACCCTTGCGCCCGAACTTGCTCATCTCGACACTGGGGCCGACGTGCAGCGACCAGGCTTGATGCTGGGCCAGGTAGAGTTCGAGTGAGAAGAGATCCTCGTAGCTGCGCGGGCTGACTTTGTCCAAGTTGTCGAGGCTCAGATAGTTGCTGCGGGTGCTGACACGGTAAAATGTATCGCTGGCAGTCAGGGTGAATGTCGGGGCTGCGGGTGGCTGCTGGCGCGGGGTGGTGCCGGCGTTGTCCGGCAATGGCTGCGCCTGGCTCGGCAGTGCCAGCAGCACGGCGCCCAGGGCTGTCATCCAGGCCATCATCGTTGCCATCTAACACTCCCCCCGAACAGATTGAGCGGGCCCCGGGGCACCAGCCAGTTGTCCAATACTTCGCCCCAGTATAAGCCGAATTTGATGTCAGTAACAGCCCAAAAATCAGCCGCTTCGGCTGGCCTCGGCAACCGGTACTCAGGGCTGGGGGATGCCCAGCATGATGTCCACCGGACTGCCGAGAATTTCGGCAATTGTCGTTCGAGTTGAGCAAACTCGAGTGATCTATATCGCGAGATGCCGCATACTGGCTGCGAAAAAAGCGGACGGACCCGCCTGGCCAACCTGTTATTTGCAGAGCAAGACGTAATCATCATGATGACCCATTTCCTGATCTTTTTTATCGGCTGTTTCGTGCTGACGGGCATAGTGCGGCGCTATGCCCTGTGGCGGCACGCCTTGGCGGTGCCGGAGTTTCGGCATGGTCCGCTTGAGCCTACACCGCGTGGCGGTGGCGTTGCGCTCAGCCTCAGCATGTTGGGCCTGCTGGTGATGCTCAACGCGTATGGCCTGCTGGATATCAATGCCACCCGCAGTCTCTGTTTTTCCGGGTTGGTGGTGGTGCTCGGTTGCCTGGCTCATGATCTGCGTCCCCTGTCGGTCAAGGCGCGCATCGGCGTGCAGATCCTGGCCGCAGCGGCGGCGCTCAACTGGTATGGTCGCGATCTCATCGTCGTGATCTTCGACGGTTATGTGTACCTGACCGGCTGGTGGCTGCCGGTATTGGCGCTCGGCATTGTCGCGTTCATCAATCTGAGCGATTTCATGGATGGTATCGATGGGTTCGCCGGCAGTCAGGCGTTCATCATGCTGTTTGCCTCCTCCTGCCTGCTGGCCATTTCCGGCGAGGCCCAGTGGGCGTTGCCCATCATACTGATGTGCGCGCCCGTGCTCGGCTTTCTGGCCTGGAACTGGCCGCCGGCCAAGATCTTCATGGGTGATACCGGCAGCAGTTTTCTCGGTGTGTTCATCGCCGTGCTGGGCCTCTATCTGGCGGCGGACAGTGCCATCAATATCTGGTGCTGGCTCATTCTCATGGGCTGGTTCGTGGTGGATGGCTGCTGGTCGCTGGCGGTACGCATGCTGCGTGGCAAGGACTGGCATCGCTCCCACCGCATGCATGCCTATCAGATCCTGGCGCGTCGCTGGGACAGTCATGCCTATGTGGCGGTGTTGCTCTGGGTGGTGGACTGGGTGTGGCTGTTTCCGTTCGCCTACCTGGCGATGGACAATGAGGCCCTGGGGCTGGTCTGGCTGCTGGTGGCCTATCTGCCGCTTTGCATCGGCTGCTGGTATCTGAAGGCCGGTGAGCCGCGGGAGTTGGCGGTGCCGTAGTGTGGATGCCGGCCGATGGGCGGCAGACAAAAAAGGGCGGCGCGGGATCAAACCCGGCCGCCCTTTTTGTTTACCCGGCTGGCGCTCAGGGCTGGATGGTGAGTACTCCCTCGGGGCTGCCAACAAGCAACACGTCGGCACCGCGGTGGGCAAACAGGCCGTTGGTGACCACGCCGACGATGTTGTTGAGCTGGCTTTCCAGCGCCTTGGCGGCGTGGATGTGCAGCCCGACCACATCCAGGATGTGGTTGCCGTTGTCGGTAACGACACCGGCCCGGTAGACGGGGTTGCCGCCCAGTTTGCGGATCTCCCGGGTCACGTATTCGCGGGCCATGGGGATCACTTCCACCGGTAACGGGAAGCGGCCCAGCACCTCGACCCGCTTGCTGGCATCGGCAATGCAGATGAACTGCTTGGCGACGGCGGCAACGATTTTCTCGCGGGTCAGGGCGGCGCCACCGCCCTTGATCATCTCCATGGCGGCGTTGATCTCGTCGGCACCGTCGACATAGACGTCGAAGCCGGCGACGTCGTTCAGATCCACCACCGGAATGCCCAGCTCCTTGAGGCGCGCGCTGGAGGCATCGGAGCTGGAGATCGCGGCCTGGATCTGATGGCGAATGCTGCCCAGGGCCTCGATAAAGTGGTTGACGGTGGAGCCGGTGCCCACACCGACGATATTGCCGGGTTGGACGTAGGCGAGGGCGGCCCAGGCGGCGGCCTTTTTCATTTCATCTTGGGTCACTAGGGGGTTGCTCCTGACATGCTGGCAGGCCGGGATTATAGCCGAGTTATTGGGGCCGGGGGCAAGGCTTGATCGTGGCGCAGCCGCTCAGATGGGCTCGGAGGGCCAGCGCCAGCGGCGACTGGGGGTCAGGATCTCCGGCAGCGGGACATCCCAGGCCTCGATCGGGATCTGCTCGACCCGTTGGCAATCGTGTGCCAGGCCGATGAGGGCCGGGGCGACCTGCGTCGGCTGGCTGAGGGTGCGATCGTAGAAGCCGCCTCCCATGCCCAGGCGGTTGCCCTCGGCATCAAAGGCGACCAGCGGCGTGAACAGGACATCGATGGCCGACAGCGGGATGCGGTTGTCGGCGGCAAGTACCGGCTCGGGAATGCCGAAGCGGTTTGGCTGCAGCGGGGTATCCGCCCGATAATCGACAAACAGCAGGTAGCCGTCACGTTCGGGATCCAGCACCGGCAGGCACAATTGCATGTTGTTGTCTAGGCACCAGCCCATGGCCGGACGCGGATCCAGCTCGCCATCGTTGGCCAGGTAGAGGGCCAGGCGGCGGGGGCGTTGCAGCAGGGGGTGGCAGCGAAACTGTTCGACCAGCGCCAGGCTGGCCTGTTGCTGCTCGGTGGGGCTGAGGGCCTGGCGACGGCGACGTACCGTCTGGCGAATGAACTGTCTGTCTAGCATAGAAGAGGGAACCCCGGAGGTGCCGTTGCGGGTGTCGGTCCTTGAACCCAATGGTTCAAGGCGGGATCCTGATCCCGACCGTAGGCTTCTCGGTACGAGCCGAGCCTGCACATGAGCCGGAAAGCGAACCCCTTTGGAGAAAAATTATCGGCTCAGGGACTTGACCCGCTGACGCACACCCCAGGGTAATTTAAATCGTTATGGCATCAGGAGCGCAGCATGCGTCCCTGTTCCAGCAGGGCTTCTTCAATGGTGGTTTGAAGCAGTCTGATGCGCTGGTCCATGGTTTCAGAGTATTGGCGATAGCGTTTTTTTTCAAGTGCCAGTTCATGGCAAAAGTTCAGGGCCGCCATGATGGCCAGTTGTTCGTTGCTGCTGCCACGGGCCCGCATGCGCAGGTCACCCAGGGTACCGTTCAGCTGTTCGGCCGCCTGGCGCAGGGCATCACCTTGGCCTGCCTGGCAGGACAATTTATAGATGCGTCCCTGTATGGCGATTTCTACAGCTTCGGTGTTATTGCTCATCGGGTTCTCAACGTTGTCTGCTGGATGAAGCGGCTTGTCCGATATCGGGCGACGATTATCGGGCGACTATATAGCGCAGATCTGCAAGTTTCAAGGGCTGGCTGGCCCCCGGCGGAGGGCGGTGATAGGATCGTTGTCATGAGCCAGCTGTTTGCTGCATTCTTGTTCGAGGCCAAGAGAGTTTTCATGAGTACTAGCATTTTTCATCAGTATGAGCAGGCGCTCCGGTTGCTGGAGGAGCATGAGGTGATGGCATCGCCAGCCGAGGTGCACGGTGTCCTCTGCGGGTTGCTCTGCGGTGGCGTCAGTGGCGACAAGAATGCCTGGCAGTCGGAAATCAATGACCTGTTGAACGATGGCTTCGCGCTGCCAGCCCCGGTGCGCCATTGGCTGGAGACGCTGTATGGCGCGACCTGGCACGCATTGAGCGAGCAAAATCAGCTGGAGTTGCTGTTGCCCGAAGAGGATGAGCCACTCGATGAGCGCCTGGAGTGCCTGGCCGACTGGGTACAGTCTTTTCTGGCCGGTTTTGCCGTGATGCAGCAGGATCTCGCCAAGGCCTCCGAGGAGCTGCGGGAGATGATCACCGATCTCAGCAACATCACCCAGCTGGATGCCGATTTCGAGGAGGATGACGAAAACGAGGCCTCCTTCATCGTGCTGTACGAGCATGCCAAACTGGGGGTCATGATGGCCTTCGAGGAGTTCGGACAGCCGCTGCGTCCCAAGACGCCGCACACCCTGCACTGACCCGAGTTCGACCATCGCCGCCGGCTGGCGCGGGGGAGGGACGCTGGCTATGCTTTGCTTATGTTTCGGTCAGCAGAGGGAACTGGGCTATGACAGCGTATTTCGGGCCTGAGCGGCGCCATCGTCAGCGTCGTCAGCTGGTGGATCGGCGCATGGTGGTGCGCTGGGAGCCCAGCAAGATGGAGCGTCGCCAGGGGCACGGTCGCCGCAACGGCGAAAACTGGAGCGTCGTCTAGGGTTATTCACAGTCTGCTTCCGGCGTGCGTCTGCGGATGTCGCGCATGCCGGGGTGTCCAGCCGGCGCTTGTTGCCGCCTATCTTCTGTTGTCTCTCGTCTCTCGTCTCCTGTTCCTGCGGTGTCTCTCGTCGGTGCGCCTTCTGTGGTTGTATAGTAGTGGCCTCTCTGATGCCGGCAACACGAGGAAGGCATGCAAGATTTTGACATCATCGTAGTGGGCGGCGGCATGGTGGGCAGCTGTCTGGGGCTGGCGCTGGCGGGGCTGCGCAATGCCCGGGGCGAGGCGCCCCGTATCGCGCTGCTGGAAGCCCGCACGCCCGACTGGGGGCATCATCCCGGTTTCGATGCCCGGGCGATTGCCCTGGCTCAGGGCAGTCAGGAAGCCCTGGCCAGCCTGGGCCTTTGGTCAAGGCTGGCTGACGAGGCCACGGCCATCACCGACATTCACGTCAGCGATCGAGGCCATCCTGGACGGGTGACGCTCTGCGCCGCGGAATACCGGTTGCCGGCGCTCGGCTATGTGCTCGAGTTGGAAACCGCCGGCCGCCGCCTGCATCAGGCCTTGCAGGCTTGCCCGCAGCTGGATTACCTCTGCCCCGCGGCGCCGCAGCATGTGGCGCCGGGTCTGGAGCGGGTGCGCGTGCAACTGGATGATGGGCGCGAACTGTCCGCCCCGCTGCTGGTGGCAGCGGATGGCGCCGAGTCGCGGGTGCGCCAGCAGCTCAAGTTGGAGCAACAGCAGCTCGATTATGGCCAGAGCGCACTCATTGCCACGCTTCAGAGTGACAGGCCCCATGCCGGGCGCGCCTGGGAGCGCTTCACCGACAGTGGCCCCCTGGCCCTGTTGCCGCTGTCGGGGGCCCGTTATTCGCTGGTCTGGACCGTGCAGCAACCCCAGATAGAGGCGTTGATGTCCCTGGATGACAGCGCATTTCTGGCGCGTCTGCAGCAGCGTTTCGGCTATCGGGCCGGGCGCTTTGTGCGGGTCGGTGCCCGCCATGCCTATCCCCTCAGTTTGAAGCAGGTCGAGCGGCCATTGGCCCAGCGCTGCCTGTTGCTGGGTAATGCCGCGCATCAGCTGCATCCGGTGGCCGGGCAGGGGTTCAATCTGGGGCTGCGGGACCTGATGGCACTGCGTCGGCTGCTGGCAGGTGCCTGGCAGCAGGGACAGGACCTGGGGGATTACCGGTTGCTGCAGGCGTATTGGCAGCAGCGGCGCGCGGATCAAGCCCGCAGTGTCGGGCTCACCTCGGCACTGGCGACGCTGTTTGCCAGCGAAGCCTGGCCGCTGGTGCTGGGGCGTAACCTGGGATTGGCGGTCATGAACCGCTGTGGTTTTCTCAAGCAGCAATTGGCGCAACAGGCGATGGGGAAGGTGACGGGATGAAGATGTTCGATGTGGTGGTGGTGGGCGCCGGCATGGTAGGACTGGCAGTGGCGGCGGGGCTGCGTGATTCGGGCCTGAGCGTGGCGCTGCTGGAGCGTCAGGTCCCGACACCGGTCTCCCCCGAGGCGGAGCCCAGGGTCAGCGCCCTCAATCTGGCCAGCCAGCGTTTTCTGGCGCGCCTGGGCGCCTGGGCGCATATTCAGCGGGCTCAGCCTTACCGGCACATGGAGGTGTGGGAGAAGGATGGCTTTGCGCGCCTCGAATTTGATGCGGCCAGCGTGATGCAGCCCGAGCTGGGGCATATCGTCGAGAACCGGGTGGTGCAGCAGGCACTTTGGGCCAGCCTGGAGGGATCGGCGGTCAGTCGCCTGTGCCCGGCCGGCATCGAGCGGGTGTCGGTCAATGCCAAGGGCGCCCTGCTGCTGCTGGATGATGGCACGCCAGTGCTCTGCTCGTTGCTGGTGGCCGCCGACGGTGCCCACTCCTGGCTGCGGCAGCAGTTCGATATTCCGCTGACCAGGTGGGATTATGGCCACAGTGCCCTGGTGGCCAAGGTGCGCACTGCGGAGCCCCATGGCGACTGCGCGCGCCAGATATTCACGCCCGAGGGGCCTCTGGCCCTGTTGCCGCTGTGGCAGCCGGACCTCTGCTCCATTGTCTGGTCGTTGCCGCCCGAACGGGGCGAGGCCCTGCTGGCGGCAGACGATGCCCGCTTCAACAAGGCGCTGACCTGTGCCTTCGATGCCCGGCTGGGATTGTGCCGTCTGGAAGGGCCGCGGCAGCTGCTGCCGCTGCAAGCGCGTTTTGCCCGCGACTTTGCCCGTGAACGTCTGGTGCTGGTGGGCGACGCCGCCCATACGGTGCATCCCCTGGCGGGGCAGGGGGCCAATCTCGGGTTGATGGATGCCGAGGGCCTGGTGGCGCAGCTGTGCGCCCTGCAGCAAGCCGGTCGGGACCCGGGCCTGCTTGCCAATCTGCGTCCCTGGGAGCGGCGGCGCAAGGCCGAGGCGGCGCAGATGCTGGCGGCCATGGAGGCCATCAAGCGGCTGTTTGCCGGTGCCCACCCGGCGCAGCGACTGCTGCGCGGCGTCGGCATGGAGCTGCTCGGCCACTGTGCCCCGCTGAAACATCAGCTTGTCGCTCAGGCCATGGGGTTGCATCGGTCCGGCTTCGAAGCGGCGCGCTGAGCCAGCGTTATCATGGTGGTCCGGGCCCGCAGGCGGGCCCTGTCCGGCATGCCGGTGCCGGCCGGAATGCCCTCCTCGTCAGCGCCTCTGCCGCCATGAGGCGCCGCGCTTTGTTGTCTGCCTTCGCAAAAGCGGGGCAAACAGGTTCCAAATCCGCCAGCCGCTGCCACACTCATAGCCAACGGGCCCCCGTGGGCCTTTTCCGTTGGCCATCAGGCTCGCTGTCGGTCTGAGGCGCGACATGCCAGGAGCCGATGATGAGCAAACAGACGCCGCTCTATGCCAGCCACCTGGCTCTGGGGGCGCGCATGGTGGATTTTCACGGCTGGCAGATGCCGTTGCATTACGGCTCACAGCTGGCCGAACATCAGGCCGTGCGTCAGGCCTGCGGACTCTTCGATGTCTCCCACATGCAGGTGCTGGAGGTGACCGGCTCCGATGCCGAACGCTTCTTGCGCCAGCTGCTGGCCAATGATGTCGCCCGTCTGACGCGCCCGGGGCAGGCCCAGTACGGGGTCATGCTCAATCCGGGCGGCGGCGTCATCGACGATCTCATTACCTACTATCTGGCGGCGCAGCATTACCGCCTGGTGAGCAATGCGGCGACCCGTGAGCGCGTCATGAGCTGGCTGCAGCAGCAGGCGGCCAACGTCGAGGTGACCCTGTGCACGCGGACCGATCTGGCACTGTTGGCCCTGCAGGGCCCCGCGGCAGGGCGGCAGTTGGCCAGGCTGCTGGGTAATGCGCTGCCGGCGCTGCCACCTTTCAGCGGTTGTCCTCTGGGCAGCTGGTTTGTCGCCACCACCGGCTACACCGGCGAGGCCGGTTACGAAATATTGCTGCCCGGCCGCGAGGCGCCGGCCCTGTGGCATGCTCTGCTGGCGCAGGGGGTGCCACCCTGTGGTCTCGGCGCCCGGGATACCCTGCGTCTGGAGGCCGGCCTGGCGCTCTACGGCCAGGAGATGGACGAGCAGATCTCGCCGCTGGCCGCCAACCTGGGCTGGACCCTGGCATGGGAGCCCGATACGCGCCATTTCATCGGTCGGGAGGCGCTGGAGCGCGTGCGTAACCTGCCGCCCACCGCCGAGCTGGTGGGCTTGCTGCTGGAAGGGCGCGGTGTGCTGCGCGCCGGTCTGGCGGTGTTTGCGCCGGGAGGCGAGTCGGCCTGCGGCCAGATCACATCGGGCAGTTTTTCGCCGACCCTGGGGCAGGGCATCGCCCTGGCCCGGGTTGATCCGGCCCTCGGCGATCGGGCCGAGGTGCTGTTGCGCGGCCAGCGACTGCCGGTACGGGTGGTCAAACCGGCGTTTGTTCGCCATGGCCACTCCATCATCCAACAGAGGAGTGCAACATGAAACGTCATATTCCCAGCGAGCTCTATTACACCGCCTCCCATGAATGGCTGCGGCGGGAGGGCGAGCAGGAGGCCGTGATTGGCATCACTGAGCATGCCCAGCAATTGTTGGGGGACATGGTGTTCGTCGAGCTGCCTCTTGTGGGGCGCAGGCTGGATGTCGGTGATGATTGCGCGGTGGCCGAGTCGGTCAAGGCCGCATCGGATGTCTACATGCCGGTGGCCGGTGAGGTGACGGCCATCAATGAGGAGCTGGAAAAGCAGCCGGAGCTGATCAATCGCGATCCCTACGGCGGTGGCTGGTTGTTTCGTGTGCGCTTGACTGAGGACTCGGAACTGGAGGCGTTGCTGGATGCGGAGGCTTACCGGGCACTGCTGGACGCCGAGTCCGACTGAGCCATAGTCGCCCCCAAGCGGAGATGAGTATCATGCACTCGACGCCGTTGGAACCGCCCGCCGAGGGCGATTATCCGGCCCGTCACCTGGGCTCCGACCTCCAGGCGCAGCAGGCAATGCTGGCCAGCCTGGGGCTTGACTCGCTCGAGGCGTTGGTGGCACAGGCGCTGCCGGCCGACCTGCGTCATGAGACAACGCTGGGCGTGGGGCCGGCGCGCAGTGAGCAGCAGGCATTGGCCGATCTGCGCGCCCTGGCCAGCCAGAATCGGCTGTATCGCAGTTATATCGGTATGGGGTATCACGACACCTGGCTGCCGACGGTGATCCGGCGCAACGTGCTGGAAAACCCGGCCTGGTACAGCGCCTATACGCCCTATCAGCCGGAGCTCGCCCAGGGGCGGCTGGAAGCGTTGCTCAATTTCCAGCAACTGGTGATGGATCTGACCGGCTTGCCGCTGGCCAATGCCTCGCTGCTGGATGAGGCGACCGCGGCCGCCGAGGCCATGGCGCTGGCGCGGCGGGTCAGTGCCCTCGAGGCCTGTTCCTGTTTCTTCGTTGCCGAGGATCTGCATCCCCAGACCCTGGAGGTGGTGCGCGAGCGAGCCCGTTATCTGGGGGTGCATCTCTGTCAGGGGCCGGCGCACATGGCCGCGCAACAGCCGGTGTTTGGCGCCCTGTTGCAGTATCCGGCCACCACCGGGGCCATCCACGATCTGGGCCCGCTAATGACGGCGCTGCATGCACGGCAGGCTATCGTCTGCGTGGCCGCCGATCCGCTGGCGCTGGTGCTGCTGACCCCGCCGGGAGAGCTGGGGGCCGATGTGGTGGTGGGCAGCAGCCAGCGCTTTGGCGTGCCGATGGGGTACGGCGGCCCGCATGCCGCCTACTTCGCCACTCGGGAGGCATTCCGGCGCGCCGTGCCGGGGCGCCTCATCGGTGTCAGCCGGGATGTACGCGGTCAGCCGGCCCTGCGCATGGCACTGCAGACCCGGGAGCAGCATATTCGCCGCGAGAAGGCCAATTCCAATATTTGTACCGCCCAGGTGCTGCTGGCCAATCTGGCCAGCTTCTATGCGGTGTATCATGGCCCCGAGGGGCTGGCACGCATTGCCGGGCGGGTGCAGGAGCTGACCAGTCGTCTGGCCGCGCAGCTGCGCGCTGGCGGACGGCAGCTGTGGCATGACAGCTGGTTCGATACCCTGACGCTGGTGGCCCCCGACAAGGAGGCCATACTGGTGCGGGCCGAGGCCGCGGGCATCAATGTGCGTCGAGATCTGCCGGATGCCATTGGCGTCTCTCTCGACGAAACCACCACCCTTGCCGAGGTAGCCCGGCTGGCCGCCGTCATCCTGGATTGCCCGATCAGCGAGGCGCTGCTGCTGGCCTCCCCGGCCGAAGAAGGCATTCCCGCCCGCCTGCGGCGTCAGACTCCCATCCTGACCCAACCTGTGTTCCGGCAATACCACACGGAGACCGAGCTGCTGCGCTACATCCGCCGTCTGGAGCGCAAGGATATGGCGCTCGACTACGGCATGATTCCGCTGGGCTCCTGTACCATGAAGCTGAATGCCAGCTCGGCGCTGCTGCCGCTCTCCTGGCCGGAATTTGCCGCCTTGCATCCGTTCGTGCCGCTGACGCAGGCTGCCGGCTATCAGCAGCTGCAGGCCGATCTGCAGCGCTGGCTGTGTCAGCTCAGCGGCTTTCAGAGCCTGTGCCTGCAGCCCAATTCCGGCGCCCAGGGAGAGTATGCCGGGCTGCTGAGCATCCGCCGTTATCTGGCGGCCGAGGGACAGGCGCAGCGGGATGTCTGCCTGATCCCGAGTTCGGCTCATGGCACCAATCCCGCGTCTGCCCGGATGGCCGGATTGCAGGTGGTGACGGTGAGCTGCGACCGCCAGGGTAACATCGACAGGCAGGCGTTGACGGCCTGCATCGCCGCCGCCGGGGAGCGACTGGCTTGCCTGATGGTCACCTATCCCTCTACGCACGGGGTGTTCGAAGCGGACATCCTTGCCATCTGCGCCGAGGTGCATGCCGCGGGGGGGCAGGTATACCTGGATGGCGCCAATCTCAATGCCCTGGTGGGCCTCAGCACGCCCGCCTGGCTGGGCGCCGATGTGTCGCACTTCAATTTGCACAAAACCTTTGCCATTCCTCATGGCGGCGGCGGGCCGGGCATGGGTCCCATCGGCGTACGGGCGCATCTGGCGGCCCATGTTCCCGGTCACCTGCTGGTGCGCGATGGCCGGCCGGGGCAGCATAATCCCGCCGTGGCGGCGGCCCCCTTCGGCTCGGCCAGTCTGTTGCCCATCAGCTGGATGTACCTGGCGATGCTGGGGGACGACGGTCTCAGGCAGGCCACCCGGATCGCCCTGCTGAATGCCAATTATGTGGCTGCCCGCCTGTCCGGGCACTACCCGGTGCTGTATCGCGGCCCTCATGGGCGAGTGGCTCATGAGTGTATCGTTGATGTGCGTCCCATCCGGGCAGCCTGTGGCATCACCGAGGTGGATGTGGCCAAGCGGTTGATGGATTATGGTTTTCATGCGCCGACCATTGGCTTTCCGGTGCCGGGAACCCTGATGATAGAACCGACCGAGTCGGAGTCGAAGGTGGAGCTGGACCGTTTCATCGAGGCCATGCTGGCCATCCGCGAGGAGATTGCCCGGGTCGAGCAGGGACACTGGCCGGCGGATGACAATCCGCTGGTGCGGGCTCCCCACACCCAGGCCGATCTGCTGGCCGAGTGGCAACGCCCCTATGCGCGGCAAACGGCGTTTTTCCCCACCGAATTCGTGCGCCAAAACAAGTTCTGGCCCACGGTAAACCGCCTGGATGAGGTGTATGGCGATCGCCATCTCTGCTGCGGCCTTGGGCCGCCGGGTGCCCCTGCCTGAGGCGCCGGCGCAATGCGGCATACCGGGTCCCGGTGGGACCGGCTTCACTTTTTTCGCTCGCCAAGTGGGCGTTGGGCTGCGGGCGTGTCACACTGAGTCCTAGTGTGCGACGTTCCATGCGGCCCAGGTTGTCGCCGCATGCGGCGGCAAGGGGCGGGGCGTCATGATGGCGCGTTGTCACGCGCTGGTTGAAATAAGGAACCCATCTCCTCATGGATGAGGCATCACGCATCGAGTACCCGGAGAGTGCAATTCTCCCATCCCGCAGGCGTGCCTGGTTGTCGGTGCGCACCGTCTGTCTGCCCTATGTGCTGTTCGGTTTTGCCTGGGTGATGTTCAGCGATCAGCTGCTGGTCTGGCTGGTGCCCGAGAAGGCCCTGGCCGAGGCTCTGCAACCCTGGAAGGGGGTGTTGTTTGTGCTGATGACCGGCAGCCTGCTGTTCCTGCTGACTCGCAGTCATCTGCAGGCGACCCACCGCATCATGCAGCGCCTCAAGGATAACAAGCAGCAGTTTCGCGAAATGACGGAACGCATTCGCGAGGTGTTTGCCGTCTATGATCTGCGCAAGCAACGCTTCAGCTATGTGGCCCCCGGTTACGCCACGCTGTGGCACCGGCGTCCGGACAGCTTGCTGGCCCAGCGCTTCGATTGGTTGCGCGCCATTCCCGTCGGCGAGCGGCGACAGCTGCTGAAACAAATGAGGAGCGCCATTCGTGATGGCCGGGAGATCAGCCTCGAGTGCCGGGTGCGTCGTAGTGATGAACCGTTCATCTGGGTGCGGCTGCATCTTTATCCGATACTGGATGGCGGCGGTCAGCCGTTGCGGCTGGTCATCCTGGGGGAGGATATCAGCCAGGAGATGGCTCAGCAGCAGGTGTTGCACCATCAGGCGCGCCATGATCCGCTGACCGGGCTGCCCAACCGGCG
>JBFHKO010000047.1:0-13707 GCA_041595355.1 Aeromonadaceae bacterium | reverse complement strand
GTCATGGCTTACAGTGAAAAAGTGATTGATCATTATGAAAACCCCCGTAACGTGGGGGCTCTGGACAAGGATGAACCCAATGTCGCCACCGGCATGGTGGGGTCACCCGCCTGCGGCGACGTGATGAAGCTGCAGATCAAGGTCAACGACGCCGGCGTCATCGAAGATGCCAAGTTCAAGACTTATGGCTGCGGCTCCGCCATCGCCTCCAGCTCCCTGGTCACCGAATGGGTGAAGGGCAAGACGCTGGAGCAGGCCCAGGCGATCAAGAACACCGAGATCGCCGAGGAGCTGGCGCTGCCGCCGGTCAAGATCCACTGCTCGATCCTGGCCGAAGATGCCATCAAGGCGGCGATTGCGGATTACAAGAAGAAGAAAGGTCTCGATTAAGCTGGAGTCAACTATGGCCATAACCATGACAGATGCGGCTGCGGTCCGCGTGAAACATTTTCTGGACAACAGAGGCAAGGGCGTAGGCCTGCGCCTGGGGGTCAAGACCTCCGGCTGCTCGGGGATGGCCTATGTGCTCGAGTTCGTCGATGCGATTGCCGACGATGATGTCGTCTTCGACGAGCATGGCGTCAAGGTGATAGTGGACAGCAAGAGCCTGCTTTATCTCGATGGCACCGAGCTCGACTTCGTCAAGGAAGGCCTGAACGAAGGCTTCAAATTCAACAACCCCAATACCAAGGGGGCCTGTGGCTGCGGCGAGAGTTTCACCGTCTAGGTGAGGCCTCTCCGCCAGGCCCCGGCAGGGGCCTGCCACCCACCCGCCAGCGCAGACATCGCCGTGAATTATTTCGAACTGTTCGACCTCAGTCCCCGCTTCGAGCTGGATAGTGCCCGGTTGGCGGAGCGTTACCGCCTGCTGCAACGCCAGTTTCACCCCGACAAGTTCGCCGCCGCCCCCGAGACGGAACGCTTGCAGGCCATGCGCCAGGCGGCGGAGATCAACGCCGCCTTCAATACCCTCAAGGATCCCCTCGGCCGCGCCGAATACCTGCTGGCCTTGCATGGCCACGACATTCGTGGCGAGCAGCAGACGCTGCAGGATCCCGAGTTTCTGATGCAGCAGATGAGCTGGCGCGAGGAGCTGGCCGAACTGCGTGATGCCAGCGATGTCGAGGCGGCCATGGCTGCCTTCGCCGGCCGGGTACAGCAGGAGCAGGCGCGTCAGCTGGCCCGCATCGGCGAGCGGCTGGAGGCCGGCGACTATGCCGAGGCTGCCGGCCAGGTGCGGCGGCTCAAGTTCATCGTCAAGTTGCAAGACGAGCTGGAACGAATAGAAGACTCCCTACTGGACCTGTGACCCGACATGGCATTACTACACATAGCTGAACCCGGCCTGACGGCGGCTCCCCACCAGCAGAAGTGGGCGGTGGGCATCGATCTGGGCACCACCAACTCCCTGGTTGCCGTTGTCCGCAGCGGCAGCGCCGAAACCCTGACCGATGCGCAGGGGCAGGCGATACTGCCCTCGGTCGTGCGCTACGGCGCCGACGGCATCCAGGTAGGCGCTGCAGCCAAGCAACTGGCGGCCAGCGATCCCCATAACACCATACAGTCGGTCAAGCGGCTGATGGGGCGCGGCGAGGCCGATCTGGATCTGGCCCGTCTGCCGTACCGTATCTCCACCAACGACGATGGCTTGCTGCAGCTGGAGACGGCGCAGGGGCCCGTCCTGCCGGTACAGGTCTCCGCCGAGATCCTCAAGGCACTCGGTCAGCGTGCCGAGCAGAGCCTGGGCGCCCAGCTCGATGGCGTGGTCATCACGGTGCCGGCCTACTTCAACGAAGGGCAGCGTCAGGCCACCAAGGATGCCGCCCGCCTGGCCGGCATGCATGTGCTGCGCTTGCTCAACGAGCCTACCGCCGCCGCCGTCGCCTACGGCCTGGACTCCGGTCAGGAAGGGCTTATCGCCGTCTACGATCTGGGCGGTGGCACCTTCGACATCTCGCTGCTGCGCTTGCATCAGGGGGTGTTCGAGGTGCTGGCCACCGGCGGCGACTCCGCCCTCGGCGGTGATGATTTCGATCATCTGCTGGCCGACTGGATACTGGCGCAGAGCGGTGCCAGTGTGCCGCTGGGAGCTCATCAGCAACGCGAGGTGCTGGATCTGGCCTGCGCGGCCAAGCAGCGCCTCAGCGATGCCGATGTGGTGACACTCGAGTTCGCCGGCTGGCAGGGCAGGCTCAGCCGCACCCAGTTCGAGGCGCTCATCGAGCCGCTGGTGAAGCGTACCCTGCTGGCCTGCCGACGCGCCCTCAAGGACGCGGGGGTGATGGCCGCCGAGGTGCAAGAGGTGGTGATGGTGGGGGGCTCCACCCGGGTGCCGCTGGTGCGCCAGCGGGTCGGCGAGCTGTTCGGCCGCACGCCGCTCACCAGCATAGATCCCGACCGGGTGGTGGCCATCGGCGCCGCCATCCAGGCGGATATCCTGGTGGGCAACAAACCCGACTCCGAGATGCTGCTGCTGGACGTGATACCGCTCTCCCTGGGCCTCGAGACCATGGGCGGCCTGGTGGAGAAGATCATTCCCCGCAACACCACCATCCCCGTGGCGCGGGCCCAGGAATTTACCACCTTCAAGGATGGTCAGACTGCCATGGCCATCCATGTGTTGCAGGGCGAGCGCGAGCTGGTGGCCGATTGCCGCTCGCTGGCGCGCTTCGAGCTGCACGACATTCCGCCCATGGTGGCCGGGGCGGCGCATATTCGGGTCACCTTCCAGGTGGATGCCGATGGCCTGCTCTCGGTTACCGCCCAGGAGAAGAGCTCGGGCGTCCATGCCAGCATAGAGGTGAAGCCCTCCTATGGCCTCAGCGAGGAGGCGATGCTGCAGATGTTGCAGGATTCCATTCGCTACGCCGAGGCGGACGTGGCGGCGCGCATGCTGGCCGAGCAGCAGGTCGAGGCCGGGCGGGTGCTGGAGAGTGTGCGCCAGGCCCTGGCCGAAAATGGCGCCGAGCTGCTCGACGACGGGGAGCGTGAGGCCATAACGGCGGCGCTGGACAAGCTGGCACAGGTGAGCCAGGGCCGCGATCCCGAGGCCATCAAGGCCGGCATAGACTCGGTGGACAAGACCACCGCCGATTTCGCGGCCCGGCGCATGGATGCCTCCATTCGCAAGGCACTGCAAGGGCAACAGATAGACAAGGTGTGATATGCCAAAGATTATTTTTCTCCCCCATGAAAAGCTCTGTCCCGAGGGGGCGGAACTTGAGGCCCAGCCTGGCGAGACTATCCTTGATGTGGCGCTGCGACACCATATCGAGATAGAGCATGCCTGCGAAAAGTCCTGCGCCTGTACCACCTGCCATGTGGTGGTGCGCGAAGGCTTCGATTCGCTCAACGAGAGCGACGAACTGGAAGATGACATGCTGGACAAGGCCTGGGGGCTGGAGCCGGAGTCCCGTCTCGGTTGCCAGGCCAAGGTGGCCGACGAGGATCTGGTGGTCGAGATCCCCAGGTACACCATCAATCTGGCATCGGAACGCCACTAGCCGACGGGCCTGCCTGTCTGGCAGCCGGCAAGCAGAGGAGCACGTCAATGTCACTGAAATGGACCGATAGCCGCGAGATAGCGCTGGCGCTGATGGAGCGCTTTCCGGATCTGGATCCCAAAACGATTCGCTTCACCGATCTGCACAGCTGGGTCTGTGAACTCGAGGGGTTCGACGACGATCCCAACCACTCCAGCGAGATCATCCTCGAGGCCATTATTCTGGCCTGGATGGATGAAGACGATTAAGCTAAAGGCCACCTCCGAGGTGGCCTTCTTTCTTTTCAGCTCCCACTAAAGGAATGTCGCTTGCCATGTCCGCAATCATGAAGATCCTGCTGTCCGATCATATCGCCGATGCCCACTGGGGCGACAAGGCGCTGCTCAGCTATCACCCGCCGGGCTTTGCCTCCATTCATCTGGAGGGGGAGGAGCCGAATCGGCTGCGCCAGATCCAGCGCGCCGCCCGGCGTCTGGACAGCCAGGGCATCAAGCAGGTGGCCCTCTGCGGCGAGGAGTGGGATCTGGAGCGGCGCTATGCCTTCTACCAGGGCTTTTACAATCCCAAGGCAGGGCAGAGCCTCTATCTGGGCGACATGCCGGCCGAGGAGCAGGCGCGTCTGGATGCGTTGCTGGAGAGCACCCGCTGGGTGCGCCAGCTGACCAACGGCACGCCCGACAGCATTTATCCGCGCAGCCTGGCCGAGCAGGCCGCCGCCTTTATCCGGCAGCAGGCGCCGGATGCGGTGAGCGTCGAGATGATCGCCGGTGAGCAGTTGCAGCAGCTGGGCCACGAGGGCATCTATCAGGTCGGCCGTGGCAGCGAGCGTGAGCCGGTGCTGCTGGTGGTGGATTACAATCCCGGCGGCGCGGCGGAGACGCCGGTGGCGGCCTGTCTGGTGGGCAAGGGCATTACCTTCGACTCCGGGGGCTACAGCCTCAAGCCGTCCGACATGATGCTGCCGATGAAATCCGACATGGGGGGCGCGGCCATGGTGAGCGGCGCCCTGGCGCTGGCCATCCGTCAGGGGCTGCAGGCGCGGGTGAAGCTGTTCCTCTGCTGCGCCGAGAATCTGGTGAGCGGCAAGGCCTTCAAGCTGGGGGACATACTGCACTATCGCAATGGTGTGACGGTGGAGGTCCTCAATACCGATGCCGAAGGGCGTCTGGTACTGGCTGATGGCCTGCTGGCCGCCAGCGACACCGGCGCGCCCTATATCCTGGATGCGGCCACCCTCACCGGCGCCGCCAAGTATGCTCTGGGGCGCGAGTACCATGCGGTGTTCAGCCCCCAGCCGGCCCAGCGCGAGCAGATCTGCGCCCTGGCGCAGCAGGAGAACGAGCTGTTCTGGCCGTTGCCGCTGGATCCCTGGCATCTGGGGCAACTGAGCTCGGCTTTTGCCGAGCTGGGCAATGTGGCCAGCGCCGAGGGGACGGCCGGTGCCAGCACGGCCGCGGCCTTTCTGTCGCGGTTTGTCGGCGCCGGGGTTCGAGGGTGGGTGCATCTGGATCTTTC
Source organism: Aeromonadaceae bacterium (assembly GCA_041595355.1). Classification (GTDB taxonomy): domain Bacteria; phylum Pseudomonadota; class Gammaproteobacteria; order Enterobacterales; family Aeromonadaceae; genus JBFHKO01. The sequence goes on along the minus strand of JBFHKO010000047.1, from coordinate 8,689 downwards.
AGCCAGCTACCAGAAAAACGGCAACGAGCTCTGGGCCTGCGGGGCCAAGGGGCATGGTGTGCGCACCCTGGCCAGCTGGCTGCAGGCGGTCTGCGCTCCCCGCCCGGATTGAGGGCGTCGCGACGGTCGCAAGCCGAAAAAACGGTTAGTGAGAGACAGTTAATAGAATTGACAAAAAAAGGGCACTGACCGTTTCCCCCCTGTGGCTTGCCGTATAATCGGCCGAAAAACGACAGCACGCCCCGGGCGTTAAGGATGACTCATGACCACAGAGCGTACATTTTCCATCATCAAGCCGGATGCGGTGGGCCGCAATCTCATCGGGGAGATCTATCACCGTTTTGAAAACGCCGGCCTGCGCATCATCGCCGCCAGGATGGTGCACCTGGGGCGGGAAGAGGCCGAGGGCTTTTATGCCGAACACCAGGGCAAGCCCTTCTTCGAGTCGTTGGTCAAGTTCATGATCTCCGGACCCATCATGGTGCAGGTGCTGGAGGGCGAGGAGGCCATTCGCCGCCATCGCGAACTCATCGGCAGCACGGATCCGCGCAAGGCGGCGGCGGGCACGGTGCGCGCCGACTATGCCCTCTCCATGGATCAGAATGCGGTGCATGGCGCCGATTGCCAGGCTTCCGCCGAGCGTGAAATCGCTTATTTCTTCACCGCCGAGCAGATCTGCACCCGCACCCGCTGAGCGGGTCGTCTCGTCATGGGGCAGGGGGGGCAATCCTCTGCCACCGTTTCGGTTGCGCCATATCCCCAGCAAGCGTCGGTGGAAAGCCACTGATAAAATTTGTACAATGTTGCCCCCTCGGCCAAGGCCCCGTTGTACCTGCTGGAGTTACCCATGAGCGCAACCAAAATCAACCTGCTGGATCTGGATCGTACCGCGATGCGGACCTTCTTTGCCGAACTGGGCGAGAAGTCGTTTCGCGCCGATCAGGTGATGAAGTGGATCTATCACTTCGGTTGTGACGACTTTGCCCAGATGAGCAACGTCAACAAGGTGCTGCGCGACAAGCTGAGCCAGATGGCCGAGATCCGCGCCCCCGAGATCAGCCGCGAGCAGCGCTCCAGCGATGGCACCATCAAGTGGGCCATGCTGGTGGGGGATCAGGAGGTGGAGACCGTCTACATTCCGGATGGCGAGCGGGCCACCCTGTGCGTCTCCTCCCAGGTGGGCTGCGCCCTGGAGTGCAAATTCTGCTCCACCGCCCAGCAGGGCTTCAACCGCAACCTGCGTGTTTCGGAGATCATCGGTCAGGTGTGGCGTGCCGCCAAGGAGCTGGGCTTCTTCAAGGAGACCGGCAAGCGCCCCATCACCAACGTGGTGATGATGGGCATGGGGGAACCCCTGCTCAACCTGGCCAATGTGGTGCCGGCCATGGAGCTGATGATGGATGACTACGGCTTCGGCATCTCCAAGCGTCGGGTGACGCTGTCCACCTCAGGCGTGGTGCCGGCCCTGGACAAGCTGGGCGAGCTGACCGATGTGGCATTGGCCATCTCCCTGCATGCCCCCAACGATCAGCTGCGTTCCGAGATCATGCCCATCAACGACAAGTACAACATCGCCGAATTTCTGGCGGCGGTGCGTCGCTACCTGGCCAAGTCGAATGCCAACCAGGGACGGGTCACGGTGGAGTATGTGCTGCTCGATCACCTGAACGATGACATGCAGCAGGCCCACGAGCTGGCGCAGTTGCTGAAGGATACGCCGAGCAAGATCAACCTGATCCCCTTCAACCCCTTCCCGGGCAATCCCTACGGCAAACCGAGCAACAGCCGCATCGACCGTTTTTCCAAGGTATTGATGGAGTACGGTTATACGGTGATAGTGCGCAAGACCCGCGGCGACGACATCGATGCCGCTTGTGGCCAGCTGGTCGGCGATGTCATCGATCGCACCAAGCGCACCTTGAAAAAACGGATGCAAGAGCCGGAAATTTCCGTCAGAATGCTTTGAAATCCAGTCAGTTATTGCTCAATCGAATGAAAAATAAGTTTTTTATCGCCTGGGCACTGGTGGCCTTGCTCTCCGGCTGCGTGACCGAAACCACCTACATCGGCAAGAATTCCGAGCGTACCGAGCAGGCCGTCGATCGGGCGGCCGCCTCCCGGACCCGGGTAGACCTGGGGTTGGGCTACCTGCGCAAGGGTGACCCGGTGCAGGCCAAGTACAACTTCGACAAGGCTCTGCAATTCGATCCGCGCAATCCCCAAGCCTACCTGGCACAGGCCTACTATTTCCAGCAGGTGGGCGATCTCAAGTCGGCCGAGCAGAGCTACCGGCGGCTGCTGGAACTGGACAGCAGCAACGCCGATGCCCATAACAACTACGGTGTCTTCCTCTGCGGTCAGCGGCGTTATGCCGAGGCGGAGCAGGCTTTCCTCAAGGCCCTGGCTCAGCCGGCCTATGTCCGCCTGGACGATACCTATGAAAATGCCGCCTATTGTGCCGGGCTGGCCGGTGACAAGGCCAAGGCGAAGCGATACTACGAGTTGGCGATCGGTTATAATCCCCGAAAACCCAAGGCGCTGCTGGCGCTGGCGGCGCTGGCCCTCGATGACGCCAAGCCGGCCGAAGCCCGCCGGGTGCTGAGTCAATACCGGACGCTGGCCGGCGACAATGCCGACAGCCTCTGGTTGCAACTGCGTCTGGCCCAGCAGCAAGGCGAGCTGGCTCAGGTGCATCTGTATGGCGGCAAACTGGTCCGACAATTCCCTAACTCCGATAAAGCGAAAAGATATCTTGCCAATGACTACTGAAGAACAAGACTCCACCCCTCAGGCTCAGGCGGCCGGTATCGGTCCGGGCGCCCTGTTGCAGGCAGCGCGCGAGGCGCGTGGTCTCAGTCAGCAAGCCGTGGCCGAACGGCTCAATCTGCGCCTGACGCTGGTGAAGGATTTTGAACAGGATCGCTTCGACCCGCGTACCGCCAGCACCTTTACCCGCGGTTACCTGCGCACCTTTGCCAAGCTGGTCGGTGCCGACGAGGCGGCGGTGCTGGCCGCCTATGACGGCCTGGGGCTGGGAGCGGCCAAGCAGACCGAGATGCAGAGCTTTTCCGGTCGCACCCGCCGCGAGGCCAACGAGAATCGTCTGCGCCTGGTTTCCTGGTTGCTGTTTGTCGGCTTGGCGGTGCTGTTGTTCGTCTGGTGGTGGCAGCAGCCCGCCGAGGCGCCCGAGGTCCTCAGCGTTGATGACAGCAGCCTGGAGGAGCACCTGGTGCCCATGCCGGACGAGGATCTGAGCCCCGAGCCGGCGCCGCCGGAGCTGGGGGATTCCGAGCTGTCGCCGCTGCTGCCCGAGGCGGATGCCGCCGCCGGTGAGGCGCCGGCCGTGACCGTGCCGCTGGCGCCGGGCAATCAGGCACCGGCTCAGGAGACCGAACCGGCGGCGGCAGTCAGCCCCCAGAGCACCCCGGCCGTGACCGGGACAGCGGTCAGCCCCCAGAGCCCCGCCGCTGCGGCCGGCGAGGGGCTGCTGACCCTGCGCTTCAGCGGGGACTGCTGGCTCAAGATCACCGATGCCGATGGCAAGGTGGTGCTCGAGGGCACCAAGCGGGCGGGGACTGTCCAGTCGGTGAGCGGCAAGGCGCCGTTCAAGCTGGTGCTGGGCGCGCCCCATGCGGTGAGCATCGAGTTCCAGGAGCAGCCCATCGACATGACGCGTTTCAAGCGCGGTCAGATCGCCCGTTTCGTATTGCCGTTGCAGAGTTGATTGTATGACCCAGCCAGCCTCACCCATCAAGCGTCGCGTTTCCAAGCAGATCATGGTCGGTCAGGTACCGGTCGGGGGCGATGCCCCCATCTCGGTGCAGACCATGACCAATACCCGCACCACCGATGTGGCGGCCACCGTGGCCCAGATCCGGGCCATCGAGCGGGCCGGTGCCGACATAGTGCGGGTCTCGGTGCCGACCATGGAGGCCGCCGAAGCGTTTCGGCTCATCAAGCAGCAGAGCCGCATCCCGGTGGTGGCGGATATCCACTTCGATTACCGCATCGCCCTCAAGGTGGCCGAATACGGTGCCGATTGCCTGCGCATCAATCCGGGCAACATCGGCAAGGAGGATCGGGTGCGTGCGGTGGTGGATTGCGCCCGTGATCTGGGCATTCCCATCCGCATCGGTGTCAATGGTGGCTCGCTGGAAAAGGAGCTGATGGACAAGTATGGTGAGCCGACGGCCGAGGCGCTGGTCGAATCGGCCATGCGGCACGTCGATATCCTGGAGCGACTCAACTTCGATCAGTTCAAGGTGAGCGTTAAGGCCTCGGATGTCTTTCTGGCGGTCGGTGCCTACCGGCAGCTGGCCACGCGCATCGAGCAGCCGCTGCATCTGGGCATCACCGAAGCCGGCGGTTTTCGTGCCGGCGCGGTCAAGTCGGCCATCGGCCTCGGCATGCTGCTGGTGGATGGCATAGGGGATACCCTGCGGGTCTCCCTGGCGGCGGATCCGGTGGAGGAGGTCAAGGTGGGCTTCGACATCCTCAAGTCGCTGCGTATCCGCTCCCGCGGCATCAATTTCATTGCCTGTCCCTCCTGTTCGCGCCAGGAGTTCGATGTCATCGGCACCGTCAATGCCCTCGAGCAGCGTCTCGAGGACATCACCACCCCCATCGATGTCTCCATCATCGGCTGTGTGGTGAATGGCCCCGGTGAGGCGTTGATCTCCGACCTCGGGTTGGCCGGCGCCAACAAGCGCAGCGCCTTCTACGAGCAGGGCGAGCGGGTGGACCGGCTGGACAACGATACCCTCATCGACACGCTGGAGGCCCGGATCCGCGCCCGTGCGGCCCGCCTGGACGAGCGCAACCGCATCGAGGTCGAAGAGGGCTGAGGCCACATCCACACCGATCACAGGGCCGCCTTGCGGCCCTTGTTTTACCTGGCCGGCGAAAGTCCCTATAATGCGGACAATTTTTCCCCTTGTATTCCTACGCATTCGAGATTCAACGTGGCTAAACAGATCCAAGCAATTCGCGGCATGAACGACTGCCTGCCGGAGCAGACACCGGTATGGCAACTGGTGGAATCGACCCTGCGCCAGGTGGCAGCGGCCTACGGCTATGCCGAGGTGCGCATGCCCATCGTCGAGATGACCCACCTGTTCCAGCGCGCCATCGGCGAGGTCACCGACGTGGTCGAGAAGGAGATGTACACCTTCGAGGATCGCAACGGCGACAGCCTGACCCTGCGCCCGGAAGGGACGGCGGGTTGCGTGCGTGCCGGCATCGAGCATGGGCTGCTGTATAACCAGGAACGCCGCCTGTGGTACATCGGACCCATGTTCCGTCACGAGCGGCCCCAGAAGGGGCGCTATCGGCAGTTCCACCAGTTCGGGGTCGAGGTATTCGGCCTGACCGGTCCGGACATCGATGCCGAGCTGATCCTGATGACCGCCCGCCTGTGGCGTGCCTTCGGTATCGGCGAGCATGTGCGCCTGCAGCTCAACACCCTGGGCTCGGCCGAGGAGCGGCTGCACTATCGCGATGCGCTGGTGGCCTTCCTCGAGCGGCACAAGGATCGCCTGGATGCCGACGGCCAGCGGCGCATGTACAGCAACCCGCTGCGGGTGCTGGACACCAAGGACGAGGCCATGCAGGATCTGCTGACTCAGGCGCCCAAGTTGTCGGACTATTTCGGCGAGCAGACCCGGGCCCATTTCGAGGGGCTCAAGGCGCAGCTGGACAGCGCCGGTATCGATTTCGAGGTCAACGAGCGGCTGGTGCGGGGGCTCGACTACTACAACTACACGGTGTTCGAGTGGGTGACCAGCAGCCTGGGCTCACAGGGGACCGTCTGTGGCGGTGGCCGTTACGATGGCCTGGTGGAGCAGCTGGGCGGCCAGTCCACGCCGGCGGTGGGCTTTGCGCTCGGCATGGAGCGACTGGTGTTGCTGCTGGAGACCCTGCAGCAGACCGAACGTGCCCGCCGGCCGGTGGATGTTTACCTTTGCCTGGCCGGTGAAGGCAGCCAGGTGGCGGGCCTGCGGCTGGCCGAGCAGCTGCGTGATGCGCTGCCGAACCTGCGCTTGATGTGCCACTGCGGCGGCGGTAACTTCAAGAAGCAATTGAAGCGGGCCGACAAGGTGGGGGCCGAGCTGGCGCTCATCCTGGGTGAAAGCGAAATGGCCAGTGGCGAGATCGGCATCAAGTACCTGCGCGAGCAAACCGAACAGCAGAGCCTGCCCCTGGAAGCGCTGATCCGCTTGCTGGCCGGCAAAGGAGAGTGAGCATGGAAATCTATACCACCGAGGAACAACAGGTCGAGGCCATCAAGGGTTGGTGGCAGGAAAATGGCCGGTCCCTGATCGCCGGTACCCTGCTGGGGCTGGCCCTGCTGTTCGGCTGGCGTTACTACAACGACTACCAGCAGACGGCCCGTGAGCAGGCGAATGCCGACTACGGCCGCCTGATGACCCAGCTGGCTACTGAGCCGGAAGCGGCCCTCGAGGCGGTGGCCGCCTTCGCCGCCGAGCATGAGGGCAGTGCCTATGGCGACCTGGCCGCGTTGCAACTGGCCGCCGCCGCCGTCGAGGCGGACAAGCTGGCGCTGGCGCAGGCCCAGCTGCAACGGGTCGCCGAGCGAGGCGAGCTCGAGGAGGCGCGCGCCATCGCCAGCCTGCGCTTGGCGCGGGTGCTGACAGCCCAGGGGCAGTTTGACGCGGCCCTGACGTGGTTGGCGGGCGTGCAGGCCGTGGCGTACCAGGCCCAGGTGGCCGAGGTGCGTGGCGATCTCTACCTGCAACAGGGCAAGCCGGAGCTGGCGCGCGCCGCCTATCAGCAGGCCGTGGCGGCTGCCGGTCAGGCAGTCACGCCCGAACTGACGCTGAAGCTTGATGATCTGGCCATGCCGGCCACTGACCTGGAAGAGAAACCCCATGCGTAACTGGAAACGCGTAGCCGGCCTGTTGCTGGCCACCCTGGCGCTGCCGGGGTGCTCGCTGTTCAGCGGCGAGGAGGATGTGGTCAAGATGGCGCCCCTGCCCAAGGTCGAGTCCCGTTTCCAGGCCGAGACCCTGTGGAGCCGCTCGGTGGGGGGCGGCGTGGGCAAGTTCTTCTCGCGCATGAGCCCGGTCATCGACGGCGAGCACATTTTCGCAGCGGCCCGCGATGGCAAGGTCCAGGCCTTCAACAAGCAAAGCGGTGAGCGGCTGTGGAGCCGGGATCTGTCGGATCTGCCGGTCAACGAGGTGCGTCGCAGTCCCCGGCTCGCCAGCCTGAGCGCCGCCTACGGCAACCTCTATGTCGGCTCGGAAAACGGCCATGTCTACGCTCTCAGCCAGGAAAATGGCGACCTGGTGTGGCAGGCGGATGTACCGGGCGAGGTGGTGGCGGCGCCCGCCGTCGAGGCCGGCAAGCTGGTGGTGCTGACCACCGCCGGGCGCCTGGTGGCGCTGGATGCCGACACGGGCGAGTTCCTGTGGGGCGCCTCCGACGAGCAGCCAAACCTGACCCTGCGCGGCATGTCGCAACCGGTGATCGTCTCCGGTGGCGTGCTTTACGGGCTGGCGGATGGCAAGCTGGCGATCGTGCTGCTGGAAAATGGCCAGCTGGTGAATGTCGCCAAGGTCTCCTCGCCCCGCGGGCTGACCGAGCTGGAGCGGATGGTGGATGTGGATGCCATGCCGGTGGTACAGGGCGATGAGCTGTACATGATCGCCTACAATGGTCAGCTGGTGGCCCGCAAGCTCATCAGCGGCGAGGAGCTGTGGAAGCGCAAATACTCCTCCTACCAGGATATCAGCATCGGTGGCCAGGATCTGGTGCTCACCGATGAACGCAGTTACCTGTATGCGGTGGATCGCAGCAACGGCCGCGAGAAGTGGTCCAATACCCAGCTGGCCTACCGCAACCTGACGGCGCCGCTGGCACTGGGCGAGCTGGTGGTGGTGGGCGACAGCGAAGGCTATCTCTACTGGCTGGATCAGGCCGATGGGCGCATCGTCTCCATGCAGCGGCTGGACAGCGACGGGCTCTATGTCGCGCCCCTGGTGGATGGCGATATGCTGTATGTGCAGACTCGCGGCGGTGATCTGGTCGCCCTCAAGCGTCCCTGAGATCCGCCAACCCGAATTGCGGCTCCTGATCCCGGGATCAGGAGCCTTTGTCATTGTTATCTAGAGGTCTTTTATGACACCTGTTGTAGCCCTGGTGGGACGTCCCAATGTGGGCAAGTCCACCCTGTTCAACCGTTTGACTCGCACGCGGGATGCCCTGGTCGCCGATTTTCCGGGACTGACCCGTGATCGCAAGTACGGTCAGGCCAAGGTGGGCGATCTGGAGTTCATCGTCGTCGACACCGGCGGTATCGATGGTTCCGAAGAGGGCATCGAGCTCAAGATGGCCGAGCAGTCCCTGCAGGCCATCGAGGAGGCGGATGTGGTGCTGTTCATGGTGGATGCCCGCGCCGGACTGACCAGCTCCGATATCGGCATTGCCCATCACCTGCGCCGCCAGAAGAAGAAGGTCTTCCTGGTGGCCAACAAGACCGACGGCATCGACGGCGATGCCCATGTGGGCGAGTTCTACAGCCTGGCGCTGGGCGATGTCTACCAGATTGCCGCGGCCCATAACCGGGGTATTCGCTCCATGCTGGAGCACCTGCTCGGCGAACTTCCCGAGGAGGAAGAGGACCGTGCCGACAAATACCCCGGCATCCGTATTGGCGTCGTCGGTCGCC
>JBFHKO010000046.1:0-13717 GCA_041595355.1 Aeromonadaceae bacterium | reverse complement strand
GCAGCAGGGCCTGCAACGGCCATTGCAGACTGGCATCGGCCCAGAGCCCCTCATTGCCCACCGGCGTCCGCAGGTAGCTGAAGGCCAGCAGCAGCAGTGGCGCCGTCACCATCAGGGCGGCCCAGAGACCGGGCCGCAGCAACCGGCCCGGTCGCCACTCCTCAAGCCAGTAGCGCCAGTGCCGGCCATCCAGCCGCCACAGCGCCAGCGCCAGCAGCCCGAGGCCCATGCCCAGGGACCATTGCCACTGGCGCGCCAGCTGTGCAGGCTCCAGGGGCTGCTTCATCAAGGCCAGCAGCCCCTGCCAGCGGGGCTCAGGCCAGAGCAGGAAAGCCATCAGGGCAGTGAACAACCCCAGCCAGGGCAGCAGATCCAGCCCGGCGGCCCGACGCGGCAGCCAACCGAGAAACAGCACCAGCAGCCCCAGGGCGGCAAAACTCACCGGCAGATGGCGGTAATAATCCAGCAGGAACAGCAGCAACAGGCAGACCAGCAGGGCGATGATGCCCAGATCCCGGGTCTGGCGGTGACAGGGCCGGCGACCAAACGGCAACCTGGCATGGCGGGAGACAAGACGCCAGCCCAGCGCCGGCAGGGCCAGAAACAGGTAGAGGCTCAGCAACAAAAAGCCCAGGGCAAACGCCTCATCACCGGCCCGGTACAGCTCCTGGCTCAGCAGCAACCAACCGAAGTGGCCAGTCACCGTGCCCCACCAGAGCCAGCGCCGGCTCACCCAATGCTGCAACCCCAGCGCCGCCAGGGTCACGGCGCCGACATAGAGCAACAACCCCGGCAGACTGCCATGGCCGGTGGAGACCAGCAGCGGCACCAGATAGGCACCCAGCAGCCCCAGAGCCGCCAGCAAGGGGCCCTGGCGCAGGGAGAGGGCCATGGCCAGGAGGGACACCAGTGCCAGCAGCACGAAGGTGATGCCCGGCGGCGCCAGCTGATAAAGATGAAACGCCGCCAGCAGGCTGGCATAGAGCGTGATGACACCGCCGCCGGCCAGGGCGGGGGGCACATAATCGGCCTGGGCCAATGCCAATTTCCCATTCCGCCAGCGCACCCATTCACTGGCCAGCACCAGGCTGAGCCCCAGCAGCAGGGCCAGCAGGATGCGCCCTCTGGGGCCCAGCAGGGCATGCTCGACCCCGAACTTGATGAGGAAAATGCCGGCCAGTGCCAGGGCAATGCCGCCGATCCACACCATCCAGCGGGCGGCCACATTCGTTTCCAGCTCGCCGGGCAGCGCCGGGCCCCTCGTGCCGGCCAGCTCGGCCGCAGCCACACCTGCCGGCGCAGTGGCATCGGCGGCAGGGGGCCCCTGGGCGATGGCCGCGCCGGGGCCGGCCATCGCCAGCACCCGGGATCCGCTGGCCAGCCTGGTAGGCGCGGGCGCAGGCACCGGTTCAGGCTCAGCCACCGCACCGGGCGACGGCTCCACCGCATCGGCCCCGCGGCCCCGCCCCGCCAGGCGGGCGACCTCCGCCTCCAGATGCGCCAACGCCCTCTGCTGTTGCTTCAGGCGCCGCAGTGCCAGCAGGCCACAGCCGCTGCCCACCAGCAAGAACAGCAGCAGCGACACCGACAGCAGCACCCAGCTCAGGATCTCCATGGCATTCTCTCCCTGTCACTCACCCGCCCCGGCCATGCCGTTGGCTGTCTCTGAACAATGACAGAGCCCGTGCGCATAAGCCAGCGCACCGCCACGACAGCCGGGGAGCGACAGCCCCGACAATCGACGGCGCTTTGTCGAATTCCCGACAAGTCGCACAGGCTGCCACACACCATTAGACCATTTGAAATCAGTAACTTAAATAAAATGCCCTAAACGGCACCCTTCCTGCATCAGTCGCAACAGCCCTGTTCATGCGCAAGGAGAAACACCATGGCCACCGTAGGCATCTTTTTTGGAAGTGATACCGGCAAGACCCGCAAGGTAGCAAAACTGATCCATGACACCCTGGGTAGCGATCAGGTCGCCGCTCCGGTCAATATCAACAAGGCCAGCCTGGCCGATCTGATGGAGTTCGACAGCCTGATCCTGGGCACCCCGACCCTGGGCGATGGCCAGATGCCGGGCCTCGACTGCGAGTGCCAGGCCGAAAGCTGGGCCGAATTCCTGCCCGAGCTGGAGTCTGCCGATCTGAGCGGCAAGACAGTGGCCCTGTTTGGTCTGGGCGATCAGAGCGGTTACCCCGATGCCTTCGTCGACGCCCTGGGCGAACTGTACGATGTGATCAGCGGCACCGGTGCCAACGTGGTCGGCTTCTGGCCCAACGAAGGCTACGAGTTCAACAGCTCCAACGCCCTGGATGGTGACGAGTTCTTCGGTCTGGTCATCGATCAGGACAACCAGGCCGGTCAGACTGCCGAACGGGTCAAGACCTGGGTCGCCAGCATCAAGCCGGAACTGGGCCTCTAAGCCACAGCGCGCGTCCCCTGCCCTGCCGGCTCGCCGGCGGGGTCTTGTCGTTTGCCTCCACCATCGGAGGGAATATCAGGCTCCCCCGCCAGCATCGACGCGTCGGCCCCGCCGGTCATGCCGATGGGGGCTCGTTGATAAGCAGATCGGCCCCGGCAGCGCCAGGTTCAGGCGGCCACTCGTAGCCATAACATTGCGCCAATTGCCGGTCCGCGGCCTCGTTAGGAGTCACGATGAGCCCCCCGGCTGGACAGCGACATTGGCACGTCGCCGTCCAGCGCCTACAATGCAGGCTCCATCTTGACATCCTGAGCGCCATGTTAGTGATCCGCGGCCGGGTGGCCATTCCACTCAACGAAATAGAGCTGACCGCCATGCGTGCCCAGGGCGCCGGCGGCCAGAACGTCAATAAAGTCTCCAGCGCCGTGCATCTGCGCTTTGACGTCCAGGCCTCCTCCCTGCCCGACTGGTACAAGGCGCGGCTGCTGGCCCTGCGCGATCAGCGTCTGACCAGCGAGGGTGTCATCGTCATCAAGGCGCAACAGTCTCGCAGCCAGGAGCAAAACCGCGCCGACGCCCTCGAGCGGCTGGCGCAGCTCATCCGCGATGCCACCGAGCTGCAGCCGACCCGGGTCGCCACCCGCCCCACCCTGGGCTCCAAGCGCCGGCGCCTGGAAGGCAAGGCCAAACGCGGCCAGGTCAAGGCGATGCGCAAGGTCGATTACTGAGGCGGGTCGCGACCAAAAAAACACCCTGGCCAGTCTCCCGGCCAGGGTGTGTTCGATGCCGCAGCATCACCTCACTCGGTGGGCTGCATCAGCCAGGTGAGCCACTGGCGCTGCAGCTTCTTGCGCGCCTGAGCCAGTTGGGCCTCGATGATCTTGGGAATGGCCTGTTCGGGCGGCATGGGGCCCGCGTCCTGGATCGCCTCGCACCACAGCAGGTGAAAGCCCATGGGGCTGCGCAGCACCTCGCTCACCTGCCCGGCCTGCATGCCGAACAGGGCACTATCCAGCTCCGGATAGAGCTGTCCCTGCTGCACCAGGCCAATCTTGCCCTCGTGCAGGGCGGTGGGGCACTCGGAATTGCGCAGCGCCAGCTTGCCAAACTGCCGGGGTGAGCTGACCAGCTTGCTCCGCAGCGCCTGGATGCGACGCAGTGCCACCGCCTCCACATTGTCCGGATGCTCGTCATTGATGGTGATGAGAATGTGGCGCACCTCACGCCGCTCCGGCAGCAAAAATTTGCGCAGATGATCGACATAATAGGCTCGCGCCGCCGCCTCGCTCAGGGGTTTGATCCCCTCGACCACCTTGTCCAGCACCTGGGAGACCAGCAGCTCCCGGCGCAACGCCTCGCTGAGACTGGGCAGATCCAGCCCGGCCTGCGCCATGGACGCCAGATACTGCTCGTTGCTCTGATAACCCAGGCGCACCTCCTCGATGGCCTGGTTCAGCGCCTCCGCGCCGATCCGCATGCCGCTCTGCTCGGCGTAGGCGAGTACCTTCTCTTCCATATCCAGCTGGTGCGCCACCATCTTCTCCAGCGTCTCCAGCTGCTGGATGTTCAGCTCCCAGGGCGACATGTCGAAATGCTGCAGCGCCAGCTTCAGACGCGGGTAGGCTTGCCAGTTCACCATGCGCCGGCCTCCCCTTCCTCCACCAGCATGCCGCCATCCGCGGGCCAGCGGATGGCCGAATCGGGTACCAGCAACATGCGATCCTGGAACAGCACCTCGTAGAGCACCGGATCCAGATCCCGGCGCACCGACATCACCTGTCCCTGGGCCGCTATCTCGACCACCACCTCGCCATTGATGGCCAGGTTCAGGGCCGACTCGACCCAATCGCCGAATTCGAAGGGGGTCTCAATCCAGGGCTCATCCGCCCCGATCAGTTCCTGCTCCCGACAGCCGACGGTGACGCCATCGTCAATGAAGTGTACCTGATAGATGATCTGATCCTGCAGGAATACCCCCACGTCCTTGACGTAGCCACAACTGCCCTTGCGCACCAGCAGATCGCCGCGCATCTTGCCCGGAAAGCTGCCATCGTCGCGGATGTTGCGCACGACCCGTACCTGGTCACCGAAATCGTACTCGGGCTTCATAGGCGCACTCCTTCAAGCTGTGACAGGGGCACAAAACTCGGCTCCAGCCGCTTGTAGACATTCATGCTGGAGTGCAGACGCGCCTCCTGCTGGTGGAAGGTGGCATAGCATTCGGCCAACAGGCTCTGGGCCAGCAGATAGCGATCACTGGCGCTGACGCAGCGCTCGGCTGACGCCTGGTTCAGCTTCTGATTGAAACGGTGCATGATATGCAGCCGACTGACGCGAACCTGCTCCGGGTCGTATTCGATCTTGAAGAAGTCCAGAAAATCTTCGGCGCTTTCCAGCTCATCCACACCCTCGAGGGCAGTAAACCAATCCATATCGACTCCTTAACTACGATCAGGCGGAAAGATTGTTCGGCAGGCCACAGACCTCCCGGTAAACGCTGTGTAATTCCAGTTCGGTGGGGTTGCGCTTGGCGCATTCGGCAAAGCGGCGAATATAGGCCAGCAGCTGATCGGCCTGCTCCATGGCCAGTTCATAGCCCAGGGACGCAAAGACGCTGCACACGGCATTGCGGCCGGAGTGCTTGCCCAGCACCAGCTTGTGCTGGCGTCCGAGACGGGCAGGATCGACACCCTGGTAATTGAGCGGATCCTTGAGGATGCCATCCACATGCACGCCCGACTCGTGGGTAAAGACGAACTCGCCCACCAGCGACTTCTGCCCATGAATGATGCGCCCGGAGGCGCGGGAAACCTGCTCGCAGAGCAGGGGCAGTTGCCGGTTGTCGATGCCTGTCGTCAGGCCGTAACACTGCTCCAGCGCCACCACCACCTCTTCCAGCGGCGCATTGCCGGCCCGCTCGCCCAGACCGATGACAGTGGTATTGGCGTGGGTGGCGCCGGCACGAATGGCGGCCAGGGTATTGGCGGTCGCCAGCCCCAGATCGTCGTGGGCGTGCATCTCCAGCTGCAGTGGCCAGTGGCGGCGCAGCTGGCTGATGGCTTCGAAGGTGGCAAAGGGGTCCAGGATGCCGAGGGTATCGGCGAAGCGCAGTCGCTCGGCGCCGCAATCCAGGGCCAGCCGCGCGACCTGAGCCAGATCCTCGGCCGCCGCGCGGGAGGCATCTTCGCAACCGACGCACACCCGCAGCCCCAGTTGCCGCGCCCAGCCAATCTGCTCCATCAGCAAGGTCCAGATCTGGGGCGGCGCCATGCCGAGCTTGTGCTGCATCATCTGCTGGGAGACCGGAATGGAGATATCCACCCATTCGACCCCCAGGTTGGCGGCCTCGCGGATCTCCCGCCGATTGAGGCGTCACCAGACCATCAGCGCCGACTCGGTGACGCTGGCGCGTACCGCGGCAATGCGCTCGCACTCCTCGCTCCCCATGGCGGGGATACCCACTTCCAGCTCGGGTACGCCCGCCGCCTGCAGCTGCAGGGCGATGGCGACCTTCTCGGCCTGGGTGAAGGCCACCCCGGCGGTCTGTTCACCGTCGCGCAGGGTGGTGTCATTGATGATGATAGGATTGACTGTCGGCATGAGAGGCTCCTCCTGTTCAGAGAAGGAGCAAAAGCCGTTCCATTGCCTTACTGTTTATAATCAATGTGTTATATAAACAAGGTGCGGAGTGTTTCAGCCACAGATGCGCCTTTGTCGCAGACCCGACAACCTGTGACTTCCCCACCGGCGGCCAAACAGGGATCCGAAATAGCAGTGGCAGCCCCCCGGCGTCTCTGCCAAGCTGGCCCCTGCCGAGCCCATCAGCCAGGATATGACCGTCATGCAACGCCTCCTGCCCGATCGTTTCTTGCTGGGCGAATGCCCCCGCTGGGATGAACAGCAACAGTGCCTCTGGTGGGTGGATATCAGCCGCCAGCAGATCCACCGCCTGGATCTCGCCAGCGGCGAGCATCGCGGCTATCCACTGCATGAGGAGATCGGCTGTCTGGCCCTGCGCCATCAGGGCGGCCTGGTGGTGGGACTGCGCTCGGGACTCGCTCTGCTGCCCGACCCGGCCAGCGGCGTGCTCATTCCCCTCGCCGCGCCTGAGGCGGACAGGCCCTGGCAACGTTTCAACGATGGCCGTTGCGATGCCCGGGGCCGCTTCATCGCCGGGACCATGAACCCGCGCAAGGATGCCCACTACGGCACCTTCTACCGGCTGGATGCGGATGGCTCGGTGCGGCCATTGGTGGGCCGCAGCTGGACCTGCAACGGTCTGGCCTTCAGTCCCGATGGCCGCATTCTCTACTGGGCCGACACCCCCACGCGCACCATTCATCGCTGCGACTATGACCTGGCCTCGGGCGAGGTGAGTAACCCGCGGGTGTTCTATGTGGTGCCGGAGGGCTGGGGCCGGCCGGATGGCGCCTGCGTTGACAGCGAGGGCTGCTACTGGTCGGCTCAGTATGCCGGCGGCCGTCTGCTGCGCCTGAGCCCCGAAGGCGAGTTGCTGCAGACCGTCATGCTGCCGGTGAGCCACCCCACCATGCCCGCCTTCGGCGGCCCGGATCTGAAGACCCTGTTCGTCACCAGCGCCAGCCAGGGCATGAGCGCCGAGCAGCTGGCTTCCAACCCCTGGGAAGGGGCCCTGCTGGCCCTGAACATGGCGGTATCCGGTCTGGTAGAGCCGCGTTTTGCCGGTTGAGGCACCCCCTCCGGGGAGCAAGACGGAGAAGGCGCCGGCAACGACAAGACAGCCGCACGGGCTGTCGTCTTACGCGGGAGGCGGGGCGGCCAAGGCGGCCCCGCAGGCTTGATTAGAGGAAGGTGGAGATCATCAGCGCCACGACACCGCCGGTGGTACCGATGATGGTTTCCATCACCGTCCAGGTCTGCAGGGTCTGCTTCTCGGTCATGCCCAGGTAACGGTTGGCCAGCCAGAAACCGGAGTCATTGACGTGGGAGAAGACGATGGCCCCGCCGCCGATGGCGATGGTGACCGCGGCCAGTTGGGCGCCGTCCAGTCCCATGGGTTGCAGCATCGGCAGCACCAGACCACAGGCGGTCAGCATGGCCACGGTAGCCGAGCCCTGGATGACGCGCACCGCAGCCGCCATGATGAAGGCCAGCACCACCACCGGCAGACCGCTGCCAGCCAGCATGTTGCCGAGCGCCGCACCGACCCCGGAATCGATCAGTACCTGCTTGAACACGCCACCGGCACCGGTCACCAGGATGATGACCCCGGCCGGTTGCAGCGCGCTGGAGCAGATCTCCATTACCTTGTCACGGGACAGGCCGGCGCGACCGCCCAGCAGGTAGAAGGCGGCCATGCAGGCCACTAGGATGGCGGTGAAGGGGTGACCCACGAAGGCCAGCCAGTGTTGCAGATCGCTGTCCGGGGTCACGAAACGGGAGACCACTGTCTTCAGGCCGATAAGCAGCAGCGGCAGCAGGATCAGGCCCATGGCCAGGCGGAAGGACGGCAGTTTGGTTTCACCCAGGTTGTCGCTGCTCATCTGCGCCATGGCCGGCAAGGGGACGTCCACCAGCTTGGAGATGGCGTTGCCGAACAGGGGGCCGGCCAGGATCATGGCCGGGATGGCGGCCAGCATGCCGAACATCAGCATGTAGCCGAAGTCGGCACCCAGCTGGGAGGCCACCAGGATGGGACCCGGTGCGGGGATGATGAACGCCTGACAGGTGGCGATACCGGCCAGCAGGGCGATACCGATCTTGACGGTGCTGCCGCCGCCGCGACGGACGATGGCAAAGGCGACACCGATGAGCAGCACCACGGCCACGTCGAAGAACAGCGGCAGGGCACAGATGAAGCCGGTCAGGGTGATGGCCCAGTGGGCCTTGTTGGTGCCGAATTGCCGCAGCAGGGTCTGGGCTATCCGGTCAAGCGCTCCGGTTTCCTCCATCACCTTGCCAAACATGGCCCCCAGCGCAACCACCACGGCCACGAAACCCAGGGTCCCGCCCATGCCCTTCTGAATGGTTTCGGCGATCTGGGCCGGGTTCATGCCCGTCATCAGGCCGGCCAGCATGGAGACCAGGATGAGCGCCACCAGGGCATGCATTCTGGCCTTGAGCACCAGGAACAGCAGCAGGAAGATGGATCCCGCGGCCGTCATTATGAGTGAAAGATCTGACATGTTGAGCTCCCTTTGTTATCGAGTCTTGATGAGTAGCGAATATCACGAACCAGTAAGTTACCGGTATCATGTTACCGGTAACCTAGCGTTCGCAGAAGCCGTTCCTCCGAGCAAAGTTCAAAATTGAGACAAGGCTCAAACTCTCGTTGAAGCACAATATCCTGGGCAAGGGATCCCCAAGCGGAAAATCTTCTGCGAATGAGACCCTTTGCCGATCCGGGCAGCAAAAACCTTCCCATCCCGGATACGGAGGCACCTTCGCGCCCTGGGCGAGCCCGTTGCCGGCAGGCCGCGGCAAGGGCTGCCGGCCGACGCCAGGCGATGATAGCCGACTTCCCGGACATCCCCTTCTCCATTGCTGCCCACCCCAGGCCTGACAACCGATTTCCCGCCACGTCGGGTTGAGTTGTGAGATCCCTCACAGAGATCAAAGTTACCGGTAACATGTTACCGGTAACTTTGGTAGGGTCGGCCTGGTCAATTACCACCAACCAAACTGGGAGAACACAAATCATGGCAGCACCACAAAGCATCATACTGATGGGCGTATCCGGTTGTGGCAAATCCTCGGTCGGCGCCGCACTGGCCCGCAGCCTGGGCGCCAAGTTCCTCGATGGCGACGACCTGCATCCGCGCGCCAACATCCAGAAGATGGCCGGCGGCACCCCGCTGAACGACGACGACCGCGCCCCCTGGCTGGAACGCCTCAACGATGCGGCCTTCAGCCTGAAACACAAGAACGAGACTGGCATCATCGTCTGCTCGGCCCTCAAGCGCCGTTATCGGGATCGACTGCGCCAGGGCAATCCGCACCTCAAATTCCTGTTCCTGGACGGGGAGTTCGAGCTGATCCTGGCGCGCATGCAGGCGCGTGCCGGTCATTTCATGCCGGTGAGCCTGTTGCAGAGCCAGTTCGAGGCCCTGGAGCGTCCCGCCGTTGACGAGGCCGACGTGCTGCGGGTGGAGATCGGTGGCAGCTTCGAGCAGGTGGTGGCGCGCTCCCTGGCTACCCTCCTGGATGTGGCAGCATGAAGACAGGCACCACCCTCGGGGAATTCATCATCCGCCAGCAGGCGGATTTTCCCCACGCCAGCGGCGAGCTCAGCTCGCTGCTCTCCTCCATCGAGCTGGCGGCCAAGATAGTCAACCGGGAGATCAACCAGGCAGGCCTGAGCGACATTCTGGGGACCATGGGGCAGGCCAACATCCAGGGCGAGGAGCAGCAGAAGCTCGACTGGTTTGCCAACGAGAAATTCAAGGCCGCCCTGGCCGCCCGCGGCGAGGTGTGCGGCCTGGCTTCCGAGGAGGAGGATGACTTCATCGCCTTCAAGGATGTGGCGGGCCGCCAGTCCAAGTACGTGGTGCTGATCGATCCGCTGGACGGCTCCTCCAACATCGATGTCAACGTCTCGGTCGGCACCATCTTTTCCATCTACCGGCGGCTGACGCCGGTGGGCAGCCCGGTGACACTGGCGGATTTCCTGCAGCCGGGCCAGCGGCAGGTGGCGGCGGGTTATGTCATCTACGGCTCCTCCACCATGCTGGTCTACACCACCGGTCAGGGGGTGAACGGCTTCACCCTGGACCCGTCGCTCGGCTGTTTCTGCCTGTCCCACCCGGGCATCCGCATTCCGGAACTGGGCTGCACCTACTCCATCAAGGAGGGCAACTACCTGAAGTTTCCTCAAGGCGTGAAGCAGTACCTCAAGTATTGCCAGGCCATCGACGAGGCCCAGGGGCGCCCTTACAACTCCCGCTACATCGGCTCGCTGGTGGCGGACTTTCACCGCAACCTGCTCAAGGGGGGCATCTACCTCTACCCCTCGGGCACCAATGCGCCCCAGGGCAAGCTGCGACTGTTGTATGAGTGCAACCCCATGGCCTTGCTGGTGGAGCAGGCCGGCGGCCGCGCCTCGGATGGCGAACACCGCATCCTGGCACTGCAGCCGACGGCGCTGCACCAGCGCACGCCCTTCTTCGTGGGCTCGCGGCTCATGGTCGAGAAGCTGGAGGCGCTGCTGGCGGAACATGCCCTGCCGGCAGCGTTGTTACCGCAGCCAACGACTGAGTGAATGGCCCGACATGAGGCCAAGTCCAGATCAACAAAGGAGTGAAATGTGAAAACCCATGACAACCAGGTCGTGCTGGTACTCAACTGTGGCAGTTCTTCCCTTAAATTCGCCATCGTCGATCCCAAGACCGGGGAGCAGTACCTGACCGGTCTGGCCGAGGCGCTGACCCTGGCCGAAGCCGAGATCAGCTGGAAGTTCGGTGACGGCGAGAAACGCAACGCTGCCCTGCCGGCCGGCGCCGACCATACCCAGGCGCTGACCTTCCTGGAAGAAGAGGTGCTCAAGGGCCAGGAGGCGCTGCTGAAGGCCATTGTCGCCGTCGGTCATCGGGTGGTGCATGGCGGCGAGCTTTTCTCCCAGCCGGTGCTCATCGACGATGTGGTGGAGCGGGGCATCGAGCAGTGTGTTCCGCTGGCGCCGCTGCACAATCCCGCCCACCTGCTGGGCATCCGTGCCGCCCGCCGTCTGTTTGCCAATCTGCCCCACGTCGCCGTCTTCGATACCGCCTTCCACCAGAGCATGCCGCCCGAGGCCTTCCGCTACGCCATCCCCAAGTCCTTCTATGAAGAGCACAAGGTGCGCCGCTACGGCATGCACGGCACCAGCCACTACTTTGTGGCCGGCGAGGCGGCCAAGCTGCTGGGCAAGCCGCTGTCCGAGACCAACGTCATCACCGCCCACATGGGCAATGGTGGCTCCCTGTGTGCGGTCAAGAATGGCAAGAGCGTGGATACCAGCATGGGCATGACGCCGCTGGA
This sequence comes from Aeromonadaceae bacterium, assembly GCA_041595355.1. GTDB lineage: Bacteria > Pseudomonadota > Gammaproteobacteria > Enterobacterales > Aeromonadaceae > JBFHKO01. The sequence continues at coordinate 2,298 of JBFHKO010000046.1, read as the reverse complement.
AGGGCTGATGATGGGTACCCGCTGCGGCAACGTGGACCCGTCCATCGTCTTCTTCATGGTCGATCAACTGGGCTATAGCCTGGAGCAGGTGAAGGACGTGCTCAACAAGCAATCCGGCCTGCTGGGCATCTCCGGCAAGACCAGCGATTTTCGTGGCATCACCCAGGGCCTCGAGGAAGGCGATGCCGACGCCAGGCTGGCGTTCGACATGTTCTGCTACCGGCTGGCCAAGTTCATCGCCTCCTACTACGTGCCGCTCGGCCGTGTGGATGCATTGGTGTTCACCGGCGGTATCGGCGAGAACTCGCTGCCGATGCGCAGCCGGGTGCTGGAACTGCTGGCGGCCTTCGGCTTCAAGGAGGATGCGGACGCCAACGCGGCGGCGCGCTTCGGCCATGGCGGCCTCATCACCACTGCCGACAGCCCCAAGGCCTTTGTCATTCCCACCAACGAAGAGCTGGTCATCGCCCAGGGCGCGGCGCGCTTCGCGCTCTGATCTCCTGAGCCAGGCTCGGCATGCAAGGCGGCCCAGAGCCGCCTTGCATGTGCCTGCCGCTTGTCTGCAATTGCGTCTCTCACTTGTGCCCTGTCTGTAGTGGCATGACGTTTTACCCTGTCATTTGTGACAGGGTAAAGCAAGGTTGAGACCCTCCGCCATTCGGGTAATAATCCCCCTCCTGGGCACGGGCCCGGTGATTGAACCTGTAATTAAAAAGAACTATTAGGGGTGTGTGCATGGCCATTCTGGTCACGGGCGGTGCCGGTTATATCGGCAGCCATACGGTAGTGGAGCTGCTGCAGGTCGGGCAGCAGGTGATCATCGTCGATAATCTTTGCAACGCGCACCCCGAGGTGCTGGAGCGCATTGAGCGCATCACCGGCAAACGGCCGCTCTTCTACCAGGCGGATGTGCGCGATCGGGACGCACTGGCCGATATCTTCGCCAAGCACGCCATAAAGGCAGTGGTGCACTTCGCCGGCCTGAAGGCGGTGGGGGAGTCGAGCCGCATCCCGCTCAGCTACTATCAGAACAACATCGCTGCCACCCTGACCCTGTGCGAGGTGATGCAGGCGGCCGGCGTGTTCAGGCTGGTGTTCAGTTCCTCCGCCACCGTCTATGGCGACCCGCAGGCCGTGCCCATCCGTGAGGATTTCCCGCTCTCGGCCACCAACCCCTACGGCCGCTCCAAGCTGATGGTGGAGGAGATCTTGCGCGATCTGGCCCGGGCCGATGCGCGCTGGGCCATAGTGCTGCTGCGCTATTTCAACCCGGTGGGCGCCCACGAGTCGGGCCTTATCGGCGAGGATCCCAACGGCATTCCCAACAACCTGCTGCCCTATATCAGTCAGGTGGCGGTAGGACGGCTGGACAAGCTGTCGGTGTTCGGCAACGACTACCCGACGCCGGATGGCACCGGCGTGCGCGATTATATCCATGTGGTGGATCTGGCCATCGGTCACCTGAAGGCGCTGGCGCGCATTCGGGAGGCCCAGGGCCTCTTTACCTACAATCTGGGTACCGGCCGCGGCTACTCGGTGCTGGAGATGGTGCGCGCCTTCGAAGACGCCGCCAGCAAGACGGTGCCCTACCAGATAGTGCCGCGCCGCCCCGGCGACATTGCCGAATGCTGGGCCGATCCGGCGCTGGCTCGCGAGGAGCTCGGCTGGCAGGCCGAGCGCGATCTCGAGCAGATGATGATCGACACCTGGCGCTGGCAGCATGCCAACCCCATGGGCTACAAGGCCGTGCTCTAGCTAGCCGGCCCATCCCACTGGCGGTGCAAGCGACGAGCTGCCGCACCGCCAGGCCTTCCCGCCATAACGCGCATACGCTATTACGCCGTAGTTTGCAATCACCAACTCGCGCCATTGTTGTTAAGCAACCAGCAGAATCAAGGGGTGATCCCGATTGGGGCTATCCCTATAATGAGCTGGTGAAAAATTACCACATCGCTCGCGTACACAGCCGAGTATTGAAACCTATCCGCGGTGTGGCAGCGGCAAGCCAGGGGCGGTAGCCTTGCCTGATGGCAGGCGCGCGACCCGGCGCGCCTCAAGCGCTGGCCACGATTCGCGATTGCCGAGCCCAACGCCCCTCGAGCCGACACGAACAATGTTCGCGATCATCTGTGTACCCGATTTCATCGAAACAATCCTGGAACCAAGCTGTCATGAATCAACACGCCACCCCTCCGGTTTACCCTTTCCCCTATTTGCAGGCATTGCCGCCCGCCGATGATGAAATCGATCTGCTGGATCTGCTGCGCCGCATCTGGGCCGGTCGTTACCAGATCCTGG
>JBFHKO010000045.1:0-14091 GCA_041595355.1 Aeromonadaceae bacterium | reverse complement strand
TTTACCGAGGCGGATTTTTTTCTTTGCGGATACATGGGGTCCAGATAGATCACGTCGGGGGTGAACGCCAGGGCCTGCAGGTTCTCCAGCGCCGGACCCGGCACCAGCCGCAGCCGCTCGCGAACCCAGCCCCCGATGTCGGCATCGGCCGCCGCCCGCGCCAGGCCATCGGCCAGCAGCGCCGCCACCACCGGGCTGCGCTCCAGCAGGGTAACCTGGCACCCGAGGGAAGCCAGCACGAAGGCATCCCGCCCGAGGCCCGCCGTGGCATCCACCACCCGCGGATTCTCCCCGCTCTTGAGTCCCACCGCCTTGGCAATGGCCTGGCCGCGGCCACCGCCGAACTTGCGCCTGTGGGCCGCGGCGCCCGCCACGAAGTCCACGTAGACGGCCCCCAGGCGGGGCTCATCCAGCTTGCGCAGCTCCAGCCGCTCGGCGGTGAACACCAGCGCGAACGCGGCCGTATCCGCATCTTGGCCGGCCACGGCCGGAGCACTGAGCTGCCGGGCCAGGGCCGCCGCCTCGGCCTCCCGGGCCGCATCCTCGGCCCAAACCTGAATATGGGGCATCTTGTCTGTCCGTTGCATGAAGAGTCATCACTGCCGGCGCCCGGGCCGGCGGGCCATTGTAGCAGAAGTCGCCGCCGCGGCTGTGCCGACAAAAAAGCCAGGCCCAAGGGCCTGGCTCGCCGACATCGAGGGGGCGCCTCAGCCGGTAATGCCGCTGTGACGCAACAGGGCATCGATGCTGGGCTCGCGACCGCGGAAGGCCTTGAACAGCGCCAGCGGCTCACGGGCCCCGCCCTGCTCCAGGATATGGGAGAGGAAGTCATGCCCGGTCTGGGGATTGAAGACCCCCTCCTCCTCGAAACGGGAGAAGGCATCGGCGGAGAGCACCTCGGCCCACTTGTAGCTGTAGTAGCCGGCCGCATAGCCGCCGGCAAAGATGTGCGAGAACCCGTGCTGGAAACGGTTGAAGGGCGGCGGGATCAGCACCGCCACCTGCTGGCGCACCTCATCCAGCACCCGCTGTACCTGGGCGCCGCGTGCCGGGTCATACTCCAGGTGCAGACGGAAGTCGAACAGCGCGAACTCCAGCTGGCGCAGCATCAGCATGGCGGACTGGAAGTTGCGCGCCGCCAGCATGCGCTCCAGCTCGGCCGCGGGCAGCGGCTCGCCGCTCTGATAGTGGCCGGAGAGCACCGCCAGCGCCTCCTCCTCCCAGCACCAGTTCTCCAGGAACTGGCTGGGCAGCTCCACCGCATCCCAGGGCACGCCGTGGATGCCCGCCACCCCCGCCACATCCACCTTGGTGAGCATGTGGTGCAGGCCATGGCCGAACTCGTGGAACAGGGTCACCACCTCGTCATGGGTGAACAGCGCCGGCGTCTCCCCCACCGGGCCGTTGAAGTTGCAGGTCAGGTAGGCCACCGGCCGCTGCAGCTGGCCATCCTGGCGGTAGCGCCGGCCCATGCACACATCCATCCAGGCCCCGCCGCGCTTGTGGGCGCGCGCATAGAGATCCAGATAGAAGCTGCCGCGCAGCTCGCCCTCGGCATCGAAGATGTCATAGAAGCGCACATCCGGATGCCAGGTCTCTACCGCCAGCCGCTGGCGGATCTGCAGGCCGAACAGGCGCCGCATGGTCTCGAACAGGCCGCCCAGCACCCGCGGCTCCGGGAAGTAGGGACGCAGCGCCTCGTCGGAAATGGCATAGCTGTGCTGCTTGAGTTTCTCCGAGTAGTAGGCGATATCCCAGGAGGCCAGGCTCTCGACGCCGTGCTGTTCGCGGGCAAAGGCCTGCAGCTCGGCCAGCTCGCGTTCGCCCTGGGGGCGGGAGCGCACGGCCAAGTCGTCGAGAAACAGCAGCACCTGAGTCGGCGAGTCGGCCATCTTGGTGGCCAGCGACAGCTCGGCGTAGTCGGTAAAGCCCAGCAGTTCCGCCATCTCGTGACGCAACGCCAGTATCTCGTCCATCAGCGGGCCGTTGTCCCACTTGCCGGCATGGGGCCCCTGATCCGAGGCGCGGGTGCAGTAGCCGGTGTAGAGCTCCTCGCGCAGGGCGCGGTTGTCGGCATACATCATCACCGGCAGGTAGGAGGGAATATCCAGGGTGAACAGCCAGCCCGTCAGCCCCTTGCTTTCTGCCAGCTGACGGGCGGCGGCCTTGGCAGAGTCCGGCAGGCCGGCCAGCTCGGCCTCGTCCTCGACCTGCCGTTGCCAGCCCAGGGTGGCATCCATCACCTGGTTGCTGAAGCGGGAGGCCAGCTCGGACAGGCGCGCCACTATGGCGCCGAAGCGCTGCTGCCCCTCTGGCGGCAGGGCGATACCCGACAGGCGGAAATCGCGCAGCGCATGGCGGATCTGCTGGCGCTGGGCCTGGCTCAGGCGACCGAACTCCTCGCTGTCGGCCAGCTGGGAGAAGGCGGCAAACAGGCCGGCATGCTGGCCGACGAAGGTGTGGTACTCGGAGAGCAGCGGCAGGCAGCCGTCGTGGGCCTCGCGCAGGGCATCGGAATTGACCACCGAGTTCATATGGCTGACCGGCGACCAGATACGGCTCAGGCGATCGTCGGTCTCCTCCAGCGGCGCCACCAGGTTATCCCAGGTGTAGGGGCCGGGCTGGCGCAGCACATCCTGGATGCGTTGCTTGCAGTCGGCGATGGCCTGCTCGATGGCCGGTTTGACATGCGCGGGCTGGATCTGGCTGAAGGGCGGCAGGCCATCCATGGTCAGCAGGGGATTGGGCATCATAGTGTTTCCTCATCTGGTGGCCCCCGCTGCCGGCACTATCCGGCGCTGGGCTCGTTGTCATGACGCCCCTGTGCCCCCATTCGGGTCGGGCATAGGGTTCGACGGTTGAGTCTGGCCTTCTAAGATGTGGGTTACATCGGCTTTTATCAAGCCTCGGCTGCACGCACTGCTACCGGCATCGAACTGTCCCCCGGGCAGACGGCCCCGGGAACTGTGTTATTCTGCCTCCATCGCCCTGCGGGGCCGGAGCCACCAGGAAGCATGCCTATATGACCACCCATGACGAGATAATCCGGCGTGTGGCCGCCCTGCGCGGTTACATGGCCGAGCAGCAGCTGGACGCCCTGCTGATCCCCCATGACGATGAGCACCTGGGGGAATATATCCCCGCCGAGGCCGAACGGCTGGCCTGGCTCACCGGCTTCAACGGCTCCGCCGGTCAGGCCGTGCTGCTGGCCGGGCAGGCGGCCCTGTTCGTCGATGGCCGCTACACCCTGCAGGCGCGTCAGCAGGCACCCGCGCCCCTGTTCCAGTGCCGGCACCTGATTGACGAGCCGCCCCTGGAGTGGCTGGCCAGCCAGCTGCACGCCGGCCAGCGGGTCGGCGTCGACCCGCGCCTGCACAGCCTGCGCTGGTTCCGGCAGGCCGAGGCACGCCTGGCCCGCAGCGGCCTGAGCCTGGTGGCGCTGGAGAACAACCCCGTGGACGCGCTCTGGCTGGATCGGCCGGCGCCCGGCAAGGCCGCCGCCCGCCTCTACCCCGAGCAGTTGGCCGGCCAGAGCAGCCAGCAGAAACGCCAGGCCATTGCCAGCCAGCTGCGGCAGCAGGGGCTGGATGCCGCCCTGCTGACCCAGGCCGACTCCATCAACTGGCTGCTCAATCTGCGCGGCCGCGACATCCCCTGTCTGCCGGTGGTGCTGGGGTTTGCGCTGCTGCATGCCGATGCCAGCCTGGATCTGTTCATCGATCCCGACAAACTGCCGGCCGAGGAGCTGCAGCAACATGCCGGGGCGGATGTCCGCCTGCATCCGACCCGGCAACTGGGGGCGCTGCTGACGCGCCTGGGTACCGAGCAGCGGCGGGTGCTGGCCGATGCCGACACCAGCAATGCCTGGAGCCAGCTGCGGCTAGAGGCCGCCGGCGCCAGCCTGGTGCAGGGTCCGGATCCCTGCCTGCTGCCCAAGGCGTGCAAGAATGCGGTGGAACAACAGGGCATGCGCGATGCCCACCGTCAGGATGCGGTGGCCATGTGCCAGTTCCTCGCCTGGCTGGAGGAGCGGGTGGCCAACGGCGATGCGGCCGACGAAGCCAGCCTGGCGGAGCAGCTGGCCCGCTTCCGGGAGGCGAGACCCGGCTATCTGGAGCCCAGTTTCGACAGCATCTCGGCACTGGGGCCCAACGCCGCCCTGCCCCATTATCGCCACAGCAACGGCACGCCGCGGGCTCTGGGGCTGGATGGCCTCTACCTCATCGACTCCGGCGGCCACTATGAGACCGGCACCACCGACATCACCCGCACCGTCAAGGTGGGAGCGGTCAGTGACGAAATGCGCCAGCAATTCACCCGGGTGCTGCAGGGGCACATGGCGCTGGACAGTGCCCGCTTCCCCCGGGGCACCAGCGGCATTCAACTGGATGTGCTGGCGCGCCTGCCACTCTGGCAGGCCGGCTTCAACTACGACCACGGCACCGGCCACGGCGTCGGCCACGGCCTGAGCGTCCACGAGGGGCCCCAGCGCATCTCCCCCAAGGGCAGCCTGGTACCGCTGGCGCCGGGCATGGTGCTCTCCAACGAGCCGGGCTACTACCGCGAAGGGGCCTTCGGCATCCGTTGCGAGAACCTGCTGCTGGTCGAGGAGGATGACTCGGCCGGCGGCGAGATAAGCCGCCTGCGCTTTGCCCGCCTCACCCTGGTGCCCTTTGATATCAGGCTGCTGGATACCTCGCTGCTGAGCGCAGCCGAGGTCGACTGGCTGAACGGCTACCATGCCGAGATCCGCCAGCAAATCGCGCCGCTGCTGGATGAAGCCACCCGCCACTGGCTGGCACAGGCAACCCGCCCCCTCTGACTCCCGTGACGGCCGGGCAACCGGCAGGGTGGGACTCGAAAAGCCCTGGGGGATGGTACAAACGCCGCAACTTGGTACAATCCGCCCCCCGGGCATCCCAGCCCCAGGCGCACTCTTACTTCAGGTACCGACATGCTTACTTCGGCACATTATCGAAAACAACTCGAGAAATTGCCCCTGTTGCCCCTTCCGGCCGACGCCCTGCGCGTGCTGGACTCGGCCAGCGCATTCAAGCAACGCATACTGACACTGATCGCCGAGGCCCGCAGCCGCATCTATCTGGTGGCCCTCTATCTGCAGGATGACGAGGCCGGTCGCGAGATACTGGCCGCCCTCTATGCGGCCAAACGGGCGCGTCCCGAGCTGGATATCCGGGTGTTCGTCGACTTCCACCGCGCCCAGCGGGGTCTCATCGGCAAGGGCGAGCAGGGTGGCAACCACCTGCTGTATCAGGCCATGGCCCGGGATTTCCCCGAGGCGCGCATCCCCGTTTACGGCGTGCCGGTGAAACGCCGCGAGTGGCTGGGGGTACTGCACCTGAAGGGCTTCCTGTTCGACGATACCCTGCTCTATTCCGGTGCCAGCCTGAACGACATCTACCTGCACCAGAACGGCCGCTACCGCTTCGATCGCTATCACGAACTCACCGATGCACGCCTCGCCGCCAGCTGGGCCCGCTACATACTGCAGCAGTTCGCCCAGAATGCGGCGGTGAAGCGCCTGGATCAGGAGCCGATCCCCAGGATCAAGGAGTTTCGCCACGAGCTGCGCCGTTTCCGCCTCCAGCTGCAGCAGAGCACCTATCACTTCGAGCATCGGCCGCTGGGCGCGCAGCAGTTTGGCGTCACCCCCCTGGTGGGGCTCGGCAAACGGGGCAACCGCCTGAACCGCGTCATCCGCGATCTGCTGCGCAGCGCCGAACGGGAGGTGTTCATCTGCACCCCCTATTTCAACCCCCCCAAGGCACTGGCCAAGGACATGGCACAACTGCTGCGCCGTGGCGTGCGCCTGACCCTGGTGATCGGCGACAAGACCGCCAACGACTTCTACATTCCGCCCAGCGAGCCCTTCAAGACCATCGGCGGGCTGCCCTACCTGTACGAGCTCAACCTGCGCCGCTTCGCCCAGCGCTTCCAGCCCTATATCGACAGCGGCCAGCTCAACCTGATGCTGTGGCGCGACGGCCAGAACTCCTATCACCTGAAGGGCATCTTCGTCGATGAGCAGCTGACGCTGCTCACCGGCAGCAACCTCAATCCCCGCGCCTGGGCCCTGGATCTGGAGAACGGCCTGCTGCTGCGGGATCCGGCCGGCCTGCTGTGCGAACGCTTCGCCGCCGAACAGGCCAACATACTGCATCACACCCAACGGCTGACCCACTTCAGCGAGCTGGAGCAACTCGGGGACTACCCCGAGGCGGTGAAACGCCTGCTGACCCGGCTGCAACGCTTCAAGGCCCACCTGCTGCTGCGCCAGATCCTCTAGCCCTGCCCCCCGCCGGCCTCCCGTTTTCGGGGGGCCTCTGGTATGCTCTGATCATATTTACAGTATTTCAGGGCCAGGTATCTGATGCATCTGGATAAAATCCCCCTGACCAGCCTCAAGGGCGTCGGCAGCAAGCTGGCGGAGAAACTCCAGCGCCTGGGCCTTGCCAGCGTGCAGGATCTGCTGTTCCACCTGCCGCTGCGCTATGAAGACCGCACCCGCCTCTGTCCGCTGGCCGAGCTGCAGGCGGGCATGCTCTGCGCCACCGAAGGGGAGATAATCGACTGCCAGATCATCCCGGCCCGCCGGCGCATGCTGGTGTGCCGACTCGGCGACGGCCTCGGCAGCCTGAGCCTGCGCTTTTTCAACTTCAACGCCAGCCAGCAACAGCTCCTCAGCCCCGGCCGGCGGCTGCGCTGCTTTGGCGAGATCCGCCCCGGACTGCACGGGCTGGAGATCATCCACCCCGAATACCGGTTGCTGGAGGGCAACGAGCCGGCGGCGATGGCCGAGAGCCTGACCCCCGTCTACCCCACCACCGAGGGGCTACGCCAGCAGAGCCTGCGCGGGCTCACCGACCAGGCGCTGGCGCTGCTGGCCAGCGAGGGGATCAGCGAGCTGCTGCCCGAGGGGCTCTATCCCCGACAGATCGCGCTGGGCGCCGCCCTGACTCTGCTGCACCGGCCACCGCCGGATGTCGCCCTCTCCAGCCTGGAGCTGGGCCAGCATCCGGCCCAGCAGCGACTGATCCTCGAAGAGCTTATCGCCCACAACCTGTCGCTGCTGCAGGTGCGCGCGCAGGCACGCAGGCATGCTGCCTGTCCGCTGCCCCCCCACCCGCAACTGGTCAATCGCTTGCTGGCACAGCTGCCCTTCAGCCCCACCGCCGCCCAGCAGCGGGTGGGAGCGGAGATCGCCGCCGATCTGGCCCAGCCTCACCCCATGCTGCGCCTGGTGCAGGGGGACGTCGGCTCCGGCAAGACACTGGTGGCGGCACTGGCCGCCCTGCAGGCCATGGGTCACGGTGGCCAGGTGGCACTGATGGCGCCCACCGAGCTGCTGGCGGAGCAACATGCCCACCATTTCGCCCAGTGGCTGACGCCGCTCGGCATCCGCATCGGCTGGTTGGCCGGCAAACAGAAAGGCAAGGCGCGGGAAAGCCAGCTGGCCGCCATTCGTGCCGGCGAGGTGGGCCTCATCGTCGGCACCCATGCCATGTTCCAGGAGCAGGTGGAATTCCAGCATCTGGTATTGGTGATCATCGACGAACAACACCGCTTCGGGGTGCATCAACGGCTGGCGCTAAGGGAAAAGGGCGCCCAGGCGGGGCTCTACCCCCACCAGCTCATCATGACCGCCACCCCCATCCCCCGCACCCTGGCCATGACCGCCTACGCGGATCTGGACACCTCCATCATCGATGAGCTGCCGCCGGGCCGAACCCCAGTCACCACGGTGGCGCTGCCGGATGGGCGCCGCGATCAGGTGATAGAACGGGTGCGCCAGGCCTGCGGCGAGGGCCGGCAGGCCTACTGGGTCTGCACCCTGATAGAAGAGTCGGAGCTGCTGGAGTGTCAGGCGGCGGAGCAGAGCGCCCTGGAGCTGCAGCAGCGGCTGCCGGAGCTGCATATCGGCCTGGTACATGGCCGCATGCGGCCACTGGAAAAACAGAAGGTGATGGCGGAGTTCAAGGCCGGCACGCTGCAACTGCTGGTCGCCACCACCGTCATCGAAGTCGGCGTGGATGTCCCCAACGCCAGCCTGATGATCATCGAAAACCCCGAGCGGCTGGGCCTGGCCCAGCTGCACCAGCTGCGCGGCCGGGTCGGCCGGGGCGCGGTTGCCTCCCACTGCGTGCTGCTCTATCACGCACCGCTGTCAAAGAGTGCCCAGCAGCGCCTTGCCGTGCTGCGCGACAGCAACGACGGCTTCGTCATCGCCCAGCGGGATCTGGAGATCCGCGGCCCCGGCGAGCTGCTCGGCACCAAACAAACGGGGCTGGCCGATCTCAGGATCGCCGATCTGGCGCGCGATCAGCCGCTGATCCCGCTGGTGCAACACTTGGCCCGGCGCCTGCTCGATGAATACCCCCAGCGGGTCGCACCGCTGATCCGCCGCTGGCTCGGGCAACGGGAAGACTACTCTCAGGCCTGACGAGGCTTCCGTTGCGCCGGCCGCGCCCCTATAGTGGAGATGTGGCGCCCCGGCGCCGGTGGCCCGGGCCGATCACCTTGAAATATCAGGCTTATTGCCTTTGCCTTTCGCGGGCACTCGTCATCCGCATCATGAACCACGGGATACTGTCATGCTTCGTGTGGCCAAATACCTGCTCTATCTGCTGCTTGCCCTCGGCATTGCCCTCTGGCTGGCCCTCGGCCTGTTCCGCCCGGAGCAGCTCAAAGGCCCCCTCTCCGCCTGGGTGGAGCATCAAACCGGCCTGCCGCTGCGCATCGGCAAGCTGGAGTACAACCCGCTTTACCCCAACATAGTGCTGGCCGAACAGGTGAGCCTGGGGCCGGATCTGCAGGCCGACAAGCTCTATCTGGAGATTGCCAGCGGCTCCTGGTGGCGACGCGAACTGCATATTGCCCATCTCGACATCATAGGCCCGCGCATCAACTGGCATCCCGGCCTGACCCTGCCCAGCCTGCCGCTGCGCAACCTGCACCTGGCCGACCTCAACATCGAGCGCCTGAGCCTGAGCTGGCCCGGCGGCAAATTGACCGGCGGCACGCTGGCGCTCGGCGACTGGCAACCGATACAGGATGACCGGCTGCAACCGCTGACCGATGTCGGCTTCAGCGCCAGTGCCGGTGTGCTGGAGCTGGGCGGCCTGCGCCTGGACAAGGTCTCGCTGGCGGGGGCACTGCAACATGGCCGCCTGAGCCTGCAGCGGGGAGCGGCCAGGACCCTGGATGGCCATCTGAACACCCGCCTGGAGTGGGATCCGGCGCGGCGCCGGCTCGAGATAAGCGAACTGGCTCTGGATGGTTTGCGGCTGGATCTGGATCGGCATGCCCTGCCTGCCCTGCCGCTGCAGGAGCTGCATATTGCCCAGGCGCAGCTCAAGGATCTGAGCCTCAGCTCCGGCAACCGCCACCTGGCGCTGAACAAGCTGAACGGTCAACTGAGCGCGCTGACCTGGCGCCCGGGCGCCTGGCCGAGCCTGGAGTTCCAGGGCCATGCCGACGAGTGGGTGAATGGCGCCCTGCAGCTGACCGCCCTCCAGGGCGAAGGACGCCTGCGCGAGCAGGAGTGGCGTGCCCGCCTCAAGGGTGAGGCCTACCTTGGCCAGGTGGAGCTGGATGCCGAGGGCGATCCCAGGGCCCGCAGCCTGACCCTCAACCGGCTGCGCCTCGCCCACCTGCAACCCGAGCTGCAACCGGGCTGGCGCGACTGGTGGCGGGGGCTGCCGCTGAGCCAGCTGACGGTACGTCAGCTGGACATCCAGGATCTGGCCCTGCTCTCCTTTGATCCGCAACTGCCGCTCTCCCTCAAGGGGACGAGCCTGTTCCTCACCGACCTCATTCTCACCCCGGACAGCCTCAGCGCCGCCGGCGACAAGGCCCGCCTGGAAGCCGGCTGGGCGGAGCTGGTCTACGATGGTGTGGTGGGTTACCGGGGGGAACTGCGCGCCGAGCTGGAGGGCGAGACGCTGCGCCTGCGCAGCCTGAGCACCCAATCGCAACAGGGGCGCTTGCAGGCCCAGGGCGCGCTGCAGCTGGCCGGCGAGCAGCCCCACCAGCTGCAACTGCAGCTGGAGGATCTGGATCTGGAACGCCTCAGCCACCTGCTGAAACCGCAGTACGCCTTCGACGGCCGCGGCGACCTGAAACTGGAGCTGAGCGCCCGCGGCCGCAACTGGTCCACCCTCGGCGCCAGCCTCTCCGGCGAGCTGACGCTGGCGGCCCGGGATCTGTTTCTCGATGGCCTGCGCCTGGACCCCTACCTGGACCGGCAGCTGGCCAGCCCCGCATTGCCCGCGCGACAAAGCCTCGCGCAGAGCCTGACGGCCATGGCCGGTGGCGACAGCGCCTTCAATCGCGCCCATCTGCGCCTCGCCGCCCGGCAGGGGCAGGTACGCCTCGATGGGTCGGCCGCCGCCTCCATCACCCATTTGCTGGCACTGCAAGGCGGGCTGGATCTGGTCCGCCAGCAGTGGGCGCTCCGGATAGGCGTGCTCAACGACCGTCGCTGCGCCGAGTTGCAGGCCCGCCTGCAGGGGGCGCTGGACGACCCCCAGCTGCTGTTTCTGCCGCCAGCGGGCAACTGCCCGCCCTGGTCAACGGCGCCAGTGGAGTACCCGCCCCAGGGCAAACGCGGGCCTCTGCGCCAATGAGCCCCCCTGGCTGAGACCGGCAGCCGCGGACACCAATGCCGCCCCTCAGACCTGCAACCAGAAGGTCACGGGCCCCTCGTTGGTCAGCGAGACCTGCATGTCGGCCCCGAAGCGGCCGCCGGCCACGCTGAGCCCCCGGGCGCGGGCCTGCTCGATGAAGTGTGCGTAGAGATGTTCGGCCAGCGCCGGCGTGGCCGCGCCCTCGGCAAAGCTGGGGCGCATGCCCTTGCGGGTATCGGCCGCCAGGGTGAACTGGGAGACCACCAGCAGGCTGCCGCCCACCTGCTGCACATTCAGGTTCATGCGCCCCTCGGCATCCGGGAAGATGCGATAGCCGCTCACCTTGTGCAGCAGCCGCTCCGCCTTGGCCGCGTCGTCGCCGTGCTCCACCCCCAGCAACACCAGTATGCCGCGGCCGATGGCCCCCACCGTTTCCCCCTCGACCCGGACGCTGGCGTCCGAAACCCGTTGAATCAAGGCGATCACTGCCCTTCCCTCTCCATAACCGGCAAAGAGGCCATTTTACCGCCGGCGGCCAGGCCGCCAAGCTCAATCGGATTCCAGGTGCGCCTTGGCCGCCGCCAGCATCTGCTGCTCGGCCTCGGACATGCGCGGGTAATGGGGGTCCATCTCGGTGAGCTGCTGGATGAGGATCCGGGCCACCGCCAGACGGGTAAACCATTTGTGATCCGCCGGCACCAGATACCAGGGCGCCCACTCGGTGCCGGTGTGCTGCAGCATGGCCTCATAGGCAGCGGTGTACTGGGGCCAGTAGTCGCGCTCGCGAATGTCGGCCAGAGAGAATTTCCAGTGCTTGTCGGGTTCGTGGATGCGCTCCAGCAGCCGCTGTTTCTGCACGTCGCGGGAGACATGCAGAAACAGCTTCACCAGGCGGGTGCCATGGTTGACCAGATGGCGCTCGAACTGGTTGATGGCGTCGAAACGGCGCTGCCAGAAGGCGTCGTCTCTGCGTCCGGGCGGCAGTTTCTGCGGCTCCAGCAGTTCGGGATGCACCCGCACCACCAGCACTTCCTCGTAGTAGGAGCGGTTGAAAATGCCGATGTGGCCGCGCTCGGGCAGGCGACAGGCACTGCGCCAGAGGAAGTCGTGGCCCAGATCCTCCTCGCTGGGCGGGCGAAAGCTGTGCACCTGGGTGCCCTGGGGATTGAGGCCGGACATCACATGCTTGATCACCCCGTCCTTGCCGGCCGCATCCATGGCCTGAATGACGATGAGCAGCGCCTGCCGATCTTCGGCGTAGAGGCGGGTCTGTAGCTCGCTCAGGCTGTCGATGCCCTCTTGCAGCAGGCCGCTGGCCGCCTCCTTGTCCTCGAAGGTACCGGTGAAGGCCGGATCGAAATCCCGCGCCAGATTGACCTTGCGACCCGGGGATAACCGCAGCGACTCGAGAAGCTTTTCTCTCTTCATGGCAAGATCTCCTGGGTAGCGCCACTCAGCAAGGATGGCATGCGATGACGACCAGGGACAGCCGCTCCGTCGGGTAGCGACGTGTTCCGGCGCGGAGCCAGGCCCTGGCCGGTCGCTCCGACACCCGAAAGGGCCTCTCATGGAGACTTTTCGGAATCCCATGATATTGTCATGAATTTATGACAGGCTAGCCGTCTCGACGGATTAAGGAGTGATCATGACGGTACTATCTCTGGCGGCCATTGCCCTGGTTTCCGTGCTGGCCCAGTGGCTGGCCTGGGCCTTGCGGGTGCCGGCCATACTTTTCCTGCTGCTGACCGGCCTGCTGCTGGGCCCCGTGGGCGGCTGGCTCGATCCGGACGCCATCATGGGGGAGCTGCTGTTTCCCGTGGTCTCCATGTCGGTGGCCATCATACTGTTCGAAGGCGCCCTGGGACTGCACTTCTCCGAGCTCAAGGGGATCGGCAAGGTGGTCCGCAACCTCTGCTCGGTGGGCATGCTGGCCACCTTCGTGGTGATTGCCACCGCCAGCCACTACCTGCTGGGGCTCGGCTGGCAGGTGGCGCTGGTACTGGGGGCCGTGCTGGTGGTGACCGGCCCCACCGTCATCGCCCCCATGCTCAATGTCATCCGTCCCACGCCGGAGGTGGACCGCATCCTGCGCTGGGAGGGGATCGTCATCGACCCCATAGGCGCGCTGTTCGCGGTGCTGGTGTTCGAGGCGGTGGCCCTGCACAGCCCCGACGGCATTTTGCTGCATACCCTGATGGCGCTGCTGCGCACCCTGGCGGTGGGCCTGGGCCTGGGCTGGCTGGCCGGCTGTCTGGCGGCCCAGCTGATCCGCCGGGACTGGCTGCCGGCCAAGCTGCACAAGATCGCCATACTGGCGCTGGTGCTGGTGGTATTCAGCGTCTCGGACAGCCTGAGCCATGAGTCGGGCCTGCTGGCGGTGACGGTACTCGGCATCTATCTGGCCAATCGCAAGGACCTGGATCTGGAGGAGATCATTGCCTTCAAGGAGGATCTCAGCGTCATCCTCATCTCGACCCTGTTCATTCTGCTGGCCGCCCGGCTGGACATGCAGCAGCTCTGGCAGCTGGGCCCCATGGTGCTGGCCCTGCTACTGGTGGTGCAGCTGCTGGCGCGTCCCCTGTGCATTGCCGTCTCCACCTGGCGCAGTGATCTCAGCTGGCGCGCCCGGGCCCTGCTGGCCTGGGTGGCACCCCGCGGCATAGTCGCGGCGGCGGTGGGCTCGGTGTTTGCCGTATCCCTGCTGGAGGCCGGCGTGCCCGATGCGGACAAACTGGTGCCGCTGGTGTTTGCCGTCATCATCTCCACCGTGGTGGTGCAGAGCCTCACCGCCGGCCCGCTGGCGCGCTGGCTCAAGGTGCAGCAACCCGAGGCCAATCTGGTGCTGATCATCGGCGCCAACCACCTGGCCCGGGTCATCGCCAAGGCCCTCAAGGAGCAGGATATTCCGGTGCTGCTGGCGGACCCGACCTGGGACTATTACCGCCAGGCCCGCATGGCCGGCCTGCCCAGCTACTACGGCAATCCCCAGTCGGAGCAGGCGGAGCTGCAGCTGCCGCTGGCTTCGGTGCGCTGGGTGCTGGCCCTGTCGCCCAACCGCCACCAGAACGCCCTGGGGGTGCAGCACTTCGCCCACCAGCTGGGCGCCGAGAACACCTTTGCCCTGCGGGTCAGCGAGCAGGGGCGCGCCAACTGCGAAAGCCGCGTCTTCCGCGCCCGCCAGCGGCTGTTTGCGACGGACGCCACCTATGTGCGGCTGACCAACATGCTGGCCAGCGGCGCCCAGGTGAAGGCCACCCGCCTGGCCGAGGCCTTCACCTGGCAGCACTATCAAAGCACCCATCCCGATGCGCTGCCACTGTTCGTCATCAACGACAAGGATGAGCTCAGGGTGATGGAAGTGGACGGCCAGCTGGCGCCCAAGCCCGGTGACACCGTGCTCGCCCTGGTGGCGCCCAAACCGCAACCCAGTCCGCAGTAAGCCCTA
>JBFHKO010000044.1:0-14270 GCA_041595355.1 Aeromonadaceae bacterium | reverse complement strand
CAAGACCCGTTGTTCAGCCAGCGCAGCAAGACATGCGGAGTGGTAGTTCAGTCGGTTAGAATACCGGCCTGTCACGCCGGGGGTCGCGGGTTCGAGTCCCGTCCACTCCGCCACTATACGAAGCCCTTATGCTGATGAAGCTTAAGGGCTTTTTTCTATTGGTTCCGCTCAATTTACCGCACCGCCTTCCCGGCTTCGCCGTGACCCTGACCAAAGCATGACCCTCTGCCGCTCCTTGCCCTGCCGCCGCTGGAGGCTGGCAGGCTCTACTCGATCACCAGCCCTACCGGCAGGCTGTCTCCCCACTGGTGACGCTCGCCTTCGGCCTGATCGCTGCCGCTCTCTCCCTCGACCCAGGCCAACCAGCGGGCGGCGGCATTGCTGCGGTGCAACTGCTCCAGTATTTGCGCCCGTAACGCCTCGTCAACGTCGTCCTGTCCGGTGTGACGGCTCAGGGCGGCGGCGGTAAAGCAGAACTCCGGCTGCCGCTTCCAATCTTGCAGTAGCAGTCTGTTCAGCCAGTCACTCACCTCGGCGGCGGGCACCCGGTAGTCGGCAGGCGCATAGGCCAGCTTGCGGGCGCCCAGGCGTGCCAGGGCCCAGGCGGCGGCATCGACCTCCCGGCCATCCAGGATGCGTTGCAGCAGCAGCTCGCCGATGCGGGCCTTGATGGCGGGCACAATGCGCTCCAGGCTGCCGAGCAGGCGCACCTGCTCTTCCGCGGCCATGGCGGCGCTGCCCTTGCGCGCGGCGCCAGGCACCAGCACCACCCCGACCTCATCGAGCAGCTGCATCTGGCGTGACTCCTCGAGGCCGGCGGCGATGCGGCGCCAGAATACCCACCATTCATGCCAGGAGGCCGTTTCCTTGCCATGCTGCAGCCCCTGCGGGTAGAGCGGCCAGAGGGCATCCATGCGCGCCCGATCTCCCGGCATGCCGATCCCCGGGCGCATGGCATAGCCGGTCAGATTGAACCAGACGCGCTCGTGGCTTTCGCTGCGCCGCCGCTTGCCGAGCTGCGCTATCAATTCATCGGCGACCTGGCGGGCGAGGGCGCCACTCCAGGTCGCCCGTGGTCCCAACGGCTTTTCGAGCGCCTGGCGCAGGGTGCGTGGGGCCAGGGCCACCGCCGGGCGCCCCGGACCATAGACGGCCAGCAGTTGGGCTCGAGCCTGTTGCCATGCCTCGTCGGCGGCCGGCGTCTGGGCGGCGTCGCTCTCATGGCGGCGCAGGTTGAAGGCCAGGGGCCAGTGGCGGCGACTCTCATCGGTGGCCTGGCAGGTCACCTCTAGCACGCCTATCTCGGTAAGTACGCTCGAGAGGCGAACCTGGGCACTGCCGTCGCCAGCCAGGGTCGTGGTCAGGCGGGGCAGGTGATGCAGTCGCTCCATGGCTTCGGCCGTCTGTCCCGGCGCATAGGGGGTATCGTCGGTGGAGCTGGCGAGCTCGAACTGCACCGGCCTGCCGCAGCGCAGGGTGAATAGCGGTTGTGGCAGGGTGCAGGGGCGGGCCTCGGGGGTGCCTTTGGGCAGAATACAGATGGCCTCCTTGCCGGCTGCGCCCTCGGCCAGGATGAAATAGCTGCGCGCGGCCCCGCTCTGGATCAGGCGTTTCTGGTGCAGCTTTTGCCAGCCGAAGTGGGCGGCGCCGCGCGCCACCGCCAGGCCCGGTTCCTGATTGGCGAGCCAGGTCACGGGGGCGCCGCGCCAGGCCTCCAGCAACGCATGGAGCCGCCGGGCCAGCTTGGGACTGTGAAAGGGGCTGCCATTGACCAGCAGGGCATCCGGGAAGGGATCCTCCGCCTGGGTGTGGCGTTGCAGGAAGTCGGCCAGATGGCGGGAAATGGCCCCGTCATCGGGGTAGGGCAAGCCCCACTGGCGCAGGGCCCCCGGACGCCTGAGGGGGCGGGCATCGAGCGGAACCTGTGGGAAAAAGCCCTCCAGCACCAGCTCGTCCACCTCCTTGCGGGTGAGGCGACTTTGGCGGCTGCCCCCGATGAGGGCGGCGCCGCTGCCGAGCAGGCTGATGCCGATCTCCTCCGGGGCATCTTCGGCCAGCAGCTGCTCCTTGGCCTGGCGGCACTGTTGCAGCAGGGTCAGCAGGGCGCGGGGCCGAAGCGGCTTGCCGGCAGTCAGCTTGCGTTGCAGCTGGACCGCCAGCGCCAAATCCATGTTATCGCCGCCAATCATCAGGTGATCGCCGACACTCATCCGCTCGAGGCGCGGCTCGTCGGCATCCGGAGTCACGCGGATCAGGGTGAAATCGCTGGTGCCGCCGCCGATGTCGCACACCAGCAGGGTGCGGACAGCGGCCAGGGCGTGGCTGCCACCGGCGCGATGCAGCCAGTCGTAACAGGCGGCCAGCGGCTCCTCCAGCAGCGTGGGGCGGGGCAGGCCCGCCATGGCGGCGGCTTCCAGGGTCAGGCTGCGGGCCAGATCGTCAAAGGAGGCGGGGATGGTGATGATGAGCCGCTGTTGCGCCAGTGGATGCTCGGGGTGCTGCTGCTGCCAGGCCTGGCGCAGATACTCCAGATAGCCGGCGGTGGCCTCCAGCGGCGACACCGTGGCGATGTGTTCGGCGGCCTGCCAGGGCAGGCGGACGTGCTGGGCATCGGCGATGCCCAGCCAGCTCTTGGCGCTTTGCACCAGCCGCTCCGGCATGTGGCTGCCGAGCTCCAGCGCCCAGCGGCCCTGAATGGCGGCAGGCAGGCGGCGGGCCACCGGGCCGGGCGGCCAGGGCAGCCGCGCCAGATCGCGCTCCAGCTCGGGGCCGGGATGATAGCGCACCGCCGGCAGGGAGGGCAGGGCGATGAGCTGCCCGGGCCCGACCAGCTGCGGGATGGGCAGCAACCGGATGTCGGCGCTCGCCCGGTCATCGGCCTTGGCCAGGGGGGCATAGGCAACGACGATATTGGTGGTACCGAGATCGATACCGACCACATAGGCTGGCTCACTCATCGTGAGTCGTGCCTCATGCGCCCTGGCCGCGGGTGTCGAACTCGACCTTCCAGCGCGCCGTGCCGTTGTCGGCCAGGGCAGCCAGCGCCAGGGTCCCCAGTTCGTCTATGGAGGCCTGCAGCCGCACCGGGACTACCTCGCCGGGCTGACGCCCCTCGACGGGCAACACGGCCTCGATGGCCGCCAGCTCTTCCAGCTCGCCCGGCTCCCAGAATTCCAGCAGGGTTCCGGGGATGTCCTCATGGCGCACCGTGGAGGAGTAGAAGCGAAAGCGCACCGGCTCGCCCACCACCAGGCCGAACTCCTCCGGCGAGGGTGCCGCTTCGCTGCCCTCTTCCATGCCGAAGGGGGCGATGCAGTAGGCCTGCATCAGGGGCTCCATGCCCGGCACCGTGGGCAGGGAACTCTCGATGCCGACATAATAGCTGCAGGCGGTACCGCCGCGGATGCGCACACCGCGGCC
Organism: Aeromonadaceae bacterium; assembly: GCA_041595355.1. GTDB lineage: Bacteria > Pseudomonadota > Gammaproteobacteria > Enterobacterales > Aeromonadaceae > JBFHKO01. Next base: position 10,850 of record JBFHKO010000044.1, on the reverse strand, counting down.
GGTTCGTACGCAGCCATAATAGGCCGCGCCCTTGGCCACGGCCTGATCCGGATCATTGCCCAGCAGCACAGTGACGGGTTCGCCGCCATCGGCCGCCAGCCAGCCATCCAGTACCTCCATCAGGCGCAGGATCAGCGGTTCGGCCTTGACCACGCCACCGTTGAAGAGCACGGCGCTGGGGTGCAGGAAGCGCGCCTCGGCCGGCAGGCGGATGTCACTGAACTGATCGCTGGCATGCCGCTGCTTGCTGAGAAAGGCGGCCAGGTGGCGGGTGATCGCCGCATCCTGGGCGTAGGGAAGACTCATACTGGTCAGGGCGGTGCGGGCCCGGCTCTGGACGGGGGCATCGATGTCGACCAGCGGGAAGAAGCCCTCCACCAATACCGACTCGATCTCTTCCCGGGTCAGTTCGGTGCGCAGGCTGCCGCCGACCAGGCTGGAGCCGCGGCTCGGCACCACTATGGGAGCCGCATCGAGATCCGGCTGGCTGAACAGGGTCTCCTTGGCCTCGCGGCAGCCGTGGGCGAGGGCCAGTATCTGCCAGGGCTGCAGCTGGGTGCCCTGCTGGGCCAGCTTCATGCGTACCACGTTGGCCAGCGCCAGATCCATGTTGTCGCCGCCGAGCAGCAGGTGATCGCCCACGGCGATGCGATTGAGCTCCAGTTCACCGTCGCGCTCGGTGACCGCGATCAGCGACAGATCCGTGGTGCCACCGCCCAGATCGATGACCAGGATGACGTCACCCACCTTGACCTGTTCACGCCACTGGTCGCCCTTGGCGGCAATCCAGTGATAGAGGGCGGCCTGGGGCTCTTCGAGCAGGGTGGCGTGGCCCAGCCCCTCTTCCTTGGCCGCCAGAGCGGTCAGCTCCCGGGCCGAGGGGTCGAAGGAGGCCGGTACCGTGATGGTGAGCTGCTGCTCGGCCAGGGGCGCCTCGGGATGCGCCAGATCCCAGGCGGCCTTCATGTGGGCCAGGTAGTGGCGGCTGGCCGCATAGGGTGACAGCTTGGACACATCCTCGGGCGGTTGCAGCGGCAGCAGGGGGCTGCGCCTGTCCAGCTGGCCATGACAGAGCCAGCTCTTGGCGCTGCTGACCAGACGATTGGGGCTCTTGGCGCCGCGTTCGCGGGCCAGCTCGCCGCAGACCAGCGTTGCCGGCCCCCAGGGTAGCTGCTGCTCCTCGGGGCGGATCTCGGTCTCGTGAGGCAGGTACAGGAAGGAGGGCAGGGCGGCCTGGGCCTCGACCTGGCCCGGCGCCACCAGTTGCGGGATGCGGAACAGCTCCGGGATCATGCCGGAGGCGTCGTCATTCAGCGGCAGCGAGGCCATCACACAGTGGGTGGTACCCAGGTCGATACCGACCGCAAACTTGGCGTCATTCATAGTTCCACCTCCGCCGGCGCCAGGATGCTGAAGTCATAACTCTCCACGGTCTGCGGCAGGCTGATGGTGTCGGCCTGCCAGCCCTTGTGCAGCAGGGTGCCGTCGAAGGGGCCCTGGCCGCTGATGTTGCCGCTCAGACGGTAGCGGTGGCTATCGAAATTTGCCGGCAATGACAGCGGAGTGCCCTCCGCCACGGTGGCGATGGGGCTCAATTTGATGTGATTCAGAATGGCCTTGCGCAGGCCCTGATGCACCACCCGCGCCGCCGCGCCCACTTGGGCGTCGGAGAAGGCGGTGATCTCTTCCTGGATAAAGTCGATGATCCGACCTTCCTTTTGCAGCAGCGCCAGCAGCTGCAGGGCACCGTCGGTGTTGCTGTCCTTGAGGGATGACGCCTGGGGTCTGGGTGCCGCCAGCAGGGTCTCGGTGAAGCGACGGTTGAATACTATCTTGAGCGCCAGCTTGAGGCGGGCAAAAAAGGAGCTGGACATAGAGGCATACTCTCTCTGGATGGAACAGGGAATAACGGCAGATTAAAGATGGCATGTGCCGTTGCGCAGACACGCAGGAGCGGCTTGGCGAGGTTGACTGGATACCGCGGATCCCTGCGTACATTTAAGCCAATGGACTCAATCTACCAGAAAAACGGGGCGGCTGAACAGTCGCAAGCCAAACTGACCGCACCCGCCGGTCAGGCGGTGGTCGAAGCGGGTCGCCTCTTCGGGTTAGAATGGGCCTTCCTCCAGCCGGCACGACCACAAGGTTGAGACCCATGTACGACCTGAAGCGGCAGATGCACCTGCTTGAGCGGGTGTCCCGCACCTTTGCACTGACCATCCCCCAGTTGCCGCCGGCATTGTGCGATCAGGTCGGCAACGCCTACCTGCTGTGTCGCATAGCGGACACCATAGAGGATGAGCCGCAACTGTCGGCCGCCGACAAGCAGATCTTCATCCGCCTGTTTCTGGCGGTACTGGCAGGCGAGACGCCGGCAGAGGCCTTTCCCCTGCAGCTGTTGCCCAGGCTGAGTGCGGCCACCCCGGCGGCGGAGCAGGCGCTGATCGCCGAGGCCCCGGCCGTCATCGCCCATTTCCAGGCCTATCCGCCGCCGCTGCGGGAGATCATCCACCAGTGCGTGCAGATCATGAGCCAGGGCATGGCCGATTATCAGGCCCAGGCCTGTGCGGAGGGGCTGCCGGATCTGGAGGCCCTGGATCAGTACTGCTACTTCGTGGCCGGTGTGGTGGGTGAAATGCTGACCGGGCTCTTCTGTGCCGCCTCGCCGGCCTGCGAGCGGCAACGTACGGCCCTGTCAGCGCTGGCGGTGGCCTTCGGTCAGGGATTGCAGATGACCAACATCCTCAAGGATGTGTGGGAGGACCGGGCGCGCGGCGTCTGCTGGCTTCCCCGCCAGCTGTGTGCCGAGCTCGGGCTGGATCTTGCCGACCTGACCCAGGCGGCCAACGAGCCGGCCTTTGGCCTGGCCTTGCAGCGACTGATCGCCATCGCCAATGGCCATCTGCAGGATGCCCTCGACTACAGCCTGCTGCTCCCGGCCTCCGAGCAGGGCATGCGGCAGTTTTGTCTCTGGGCCATCGGCATGGCCCGCCTGACGCTGGGCAAGCTGGCCCGGCAGGTCGATTACCGGCAGGCCAGTGCGGTCAAGATCAGCCGGCGCGATGTGCGGCGGGTGGTGTTATGCTGTCGCCTGACCGGCCGTTTCGACGGCCTGACCCGGGGGCTGTTTGCCTGGTGGGGACGGGGGTTGCCCTGTGAGCGCCGGGATGCCGCCGCTCTGCAGCGCAGAACCAGCCGCTGGCGCGCCCCGCCTGAGGGACGCCGGTCCGCAATTCAAACCTGATGAAAGGAACAGAGCCATGCAGTGTCACCGTATCGAAGAGTTGCTGGAGTTGCTGGAGCCGGCCTGGCTCAAGGAGCAGGATCTCAGTCTGATGCAATTCCTGGCCAAACTGGCGGGCGAAGCCGGTTATCAGGGGCCCTTGGCGGAGCTGGGCGACGAGGTGCTCATCTATCACCTCAAGATGCGTGACAGCGACCGGCAGGCGATGATCCCCGGGCTGGCCAAGGATTGCGAGCCGGATTTCAAGGAGGCGTTGCTGCGCGCCCGGGGCATCAAGAAGTAGGTTGCCGCTCCGGCCACTTTGTTGCCAAACGGTTGCCGCGCTGGGCGTCTGCCTGCTGTACCTTGGGTATAATCAGCAAATCCGAGGCCCGATGAGGCGAACAGATGGACAAGCAGCAGATCCCGGTCCGGCAGGTCGTTACGCCGGCCGCCGCCGAGCCCGCCCGCGGGGGCAGATTGAACCCCGGTTGCCACATCTATGTTCGCGCCCAGACGGGGCGCTGGCAGCGGCTGCGGCGCGCCATGAGCAGCCTGCTGATGGTGCTGTTCGTGCTGTTGCCCTGGATAACCTACCAGGGCCGGCAGGCGGTACGGCTGGATCTGGCCAGCCAGCAATTTCACGTCTTCGGCACCACCCTCTGGCCCCAGGATCTGACCCTGCTGGCCTGGGTATTCATCAGCGCCGCGTTCGCCCTCTTCCTTGTCACCAGTTATCTCGGCCGCGTCTGGTGCGGCTATCTCTGCCCGCAGACGGTGTGGACCCTGCTGTTCATCTGGTTTGAAGAGCGTTTCGAGGGCCCGGCCAACAAGCGGCGCAAGCTGGATGAGGCGCCCTGGGGCTGGAACCGGCTATGGCGCAAGGCGGCCAAGCATGGCGCCTGGCTGGCAGTCTCGTTGCTGACCGGCCTCAGTTTCATGACCTATTTCTGGGACGCGCGCCAGTTGGTGGGCGATGTGCTCACCCTGCAAGCCGGCTTCTGGGCCTATTTCTGGGTACTGTTTTTTGCTGCCGCCACCTATGCCAATGCCGGCTGGCTGCGCAGCATCGTCTGTACCCACATCTGCCCCTATGCCCGCTTCCAGTCGGCCATGTTCGATGCGGATACCCTGACCGCCAGTTACGATGTGGCCCGCGGCGAGCCGCGGGGAGCTCGCACCCGCAGGCAGGATCCCAAGGTGCTGGGGTTGGGTGACTGCATCGATTGCGGCCTCTGCGTGCAGGTCTGTCCTGCCGATATCGATATCCGCAACGGGCTGCAATACGAGTGCATCAACTGCGGCGCCTGCGTGGATGCCTGCGATCAGACCATGGCGCGCATGGGCTATGCGCCTGGCCTCATCAGCTATACCTCGGCGCGGCGTCTGGCCGGCGGTGGCAGCCGGTGGCGGGCCAAGTTGCTGGGGTACGGGCTGCTGCTGGCCATCATGCTGGGGGTGCTGCTGCTCAACCTGCTGGCGGTGATGCCCATGGGGCTGGAGGTGCTGCGGGATCGCAATCAGCTCTATCGCGAGAACAGCGAGGGCTGGATTGAAAACACCTACACCCTCAAGATCATGAACAAGAGCCAGCAGCCCCGCCGCTACAGCCTGGCGGTGCAGGGGCTGACGGATGTGCAGTGGTTGGGGCCGCGGCAGGTATCCGTGGCCGCCGGGGAGGTGTATAACCTGCCGCTCAGCCTGGCGATGGCACCGGAAGCCCTGGCGCTGCCCATGCTGGATATCGAGTTCGTGTTGCGCCTTGAGGGGGCGGCGCCGGGTGAGGAAAAGGCCGAGCTGCGCCAGCCCAGCAAATTCATCAGCGGACTTTGAATGGCCGGCCCGGCTCGGGCCGGTATAGCGAGTGGAGAAAGCCGTGAGCGCCTTTCATTTTCAACCGTTGACGCCCGATCTGATCCTGGATGCCCTGGCTTCCCTGGGCGTGCAACTGGAGTCGGGACTGACCCCGCTCAACAGCTACGAGAATCGGGTTTACCAGTTCATGGCCGACGATGGCCGGCGTTACGTGGTGAAGTTCTACCGGCCGCAGCGCTGGTCGGAGGCACAGCTGCGCGAGGAGCACCAGCTGGCCCAGCGGCTGGCCGAGGCCGACATCCCCGTGGCCTGCCCCTTGAGCCTGCAGGGCGACAGCCTGCACCGGCATCAGGATTTCTGGTTCGCCATCTGGCCCAGCCTGGGCGGCCGGCATCTGGAGCCGGACAATCTGGAGCAGCTGGAGGCGGTGGGACGCACGCTGGGGCGCTGGCACCAGCAGGTGCGCAGCCAGCCGTTTTGTCACCGGCCGGCCTTCGACTTTCACGACTGGGTGCTGGCGCCCATCGAGCAGCTCCGGCAGGGAGGCTACTGGCCGACGGCCCTCAAGCATGACTTTCCGCGGCTGCTGGGGCAGCTGGCCGAGGCGCTGCACGCCCCCTGGCACAGCGATTGGCAGGCGCTGGCCCTGCATGGCGACTGCCATATCGGCAACATACTGTGGCGCGACGGCCCGCTGCTGGTGGATCTGGATGACAGCCGCATGGGACCGGCGGTGCAGGATCTGTGGCTGCTGCTGTCCGGTGAGCGCAACGAGCGGCTGCTGCAGCTGGATGCGCTGCTCTGTGGTTATGAGGAGTTCTGCGAATTCAACACCGCAGAGCTGCGCCTCATCGAGCCGCTGCGCAGTGGCCGCATGCTGCACCACCTGGCGTGGCTGGCGCGCCGCTGGCCGGATCCGGCCTTTCCGCGCGCCTTTCCCTGGTTTGCCACCGAGCAATTCTGGCATGACCAATATCTGGCCCTGCGTCAGCAGCTGGCGTTGCTGAAACAGCCGCCGCTGTCATTGACGCCCGGCTATTGAGTGAATAGTCTGTTTGTTTGAACCCGGGCCCGACGGCCTGTTTTGTCCCTACTGGTAGGAATCGACATGAAAAAACTCTTCTTGATGCTGGCTGCGTTATTGCTGGTTCCCCTGGCCCAGGCGGCGCCCGCGTACAAGGAAGGCGTGCACTATGAGATCGTCAAGCAGACGGCCTCGGCCAAGCCGGAGGTCACCAAGTTTTTCTCCTATTTTTGTCCCCATTGCATGCAGTTCGAGCCTATTTTCGAGCAGTTGCAGGCCGAGTTGCCGGAGGGGGTGACCATCAAGGGCAACCCGGTGGCCTTCCTGGGGCGGGAGATGGGGCCCGAGCTGCAGCGTGCCTACGCCCTGGCCACTTTGCTGAAGGTCGAACCCAAGATCTCGCCGGTGTTTTTCCAGCGCATTCACGTCGAGCGTCAGCCGCCCAAGGACAGAGCCGCGGCGAAGGCCATCTTCGAGAGCCAGGGCGTTACCGCCCAGGAGTTTGACGGCGGCATCGACAGCTTTGCGGTCACCGGCCTGGTGGCGCAGTACGATCGCAACACCGAAAGCCTGAATATTCGCGGCGTGCCGGCCACCGTGGTCAATGGCAAGTATCTGGTGAAGTCCGAAGCGCTGACCAGCGCCGAGCAATATGTCTCGCTGGTGAAGTTCCTGCTGGCCAAAAAAGAGTAGCGCCGCCGGGTGTTCTGCAAGGGAGCCGCGGCTCCCTTTTTAGTTGCCGCCCGGGGAGGAAACGATGCACAAGATACTGGTCAGCGCCTGCCTGCTGGGGGCGCCGGTGCGCTATGACGGCCGCAGTCAGGGGCTGGACAACGGCCTGCTGGCGCGCTGGCAGGCCGAGGGACGGCTGCTGGCGCTGTGTCCGGAAGTGGCCGGCGGCTTGCCGGTGCCCAGGGCCGCGGCGGAGATCCAGGCCGATGGCCGGGTGCTGACCATCAATGGCCTGGACCTGACATCGGCGTTTACTGCCGGCGCCGAGGCGGCGCTGGCGCTCTGTCGCCAGCAGGGCATTCGTCTGGCGCTGCTCAAGGAGGGAAGCCCCTCCTGCGGGGCCAACCGGGTGTACGATGGCCGCTTTTGCGGCGTCAGCCAGGCCGGCGCAGGGGTTACCAGCCGGCTGTTACGCCAGCATGGGGTGCAGGTGTTCGCGGAAACCCAGCTGGAGGCGCTGGCCACCGTCCTGCAGGCCCTCAGGTCGCCCTGATGGGCTCGGCGGGCTCGTCGGCGGCCGCGAGGCGGGCCAGGCGCTCATCCTTGGCCTGCCAGAGTCGATCCAGCCACTGCTGGAAGTGCCGCTTGAAGAGTGCATCGTTGCGGTAATCGCCGCGCAGCTCGGCGGTCACCGGCAGGGTTTCGATATGTACCTGAATGCGGCCCATGCGCCCGCACAGCAGATCGAGAAAGGGGCGCTCGGCATTGTCGGGATAGGCCAGGGTGACATTGACGATGTGCGACAGCTGCTCGCCCATGGCCGACAGCGTCATGGCCATGCCGGCGGGGCGCGGCGGCAACAGATGCCGATATGGGGAGTCGAGTGCCTGCTGCTTGGCCGGGGTGAAGCGGCTGCCCTCCACGAAGTTGATGATGGTGGTGGGGCGGTGGCGGAACCCGTTGCAGGCGCGCCGGGCGGTCTCCACATCCTTGCCGCGCAGGTGCGGGTGCCTGAGCAGGTGCTGGCGTGAATAGCGGCGCATGAAGGGCATGTTCAGCCCCCAGCAGGCCAGACCGACGAAGGGCACATAGCGCATCTCGTGCTTGACGAAGAATTTGGGTACCGGCAGCCGGCGGCGGAACAGGTGCCCCAGTATGACGATGTCGGTCCAGCTCAGGTGGTTGCAGATAAGCAGGTACCAGCCGTTGCGGTCGAGCCGGGTCTGATCCTCTATCTGCCATTCGATGCGGTTGATGAGCCCCAGTATCAGGCTGTTGCCCAGCAGCCAGAGTGTCATGCAGCCATCATTCAGGCGATCCATGCGTCGGCGCACCGGGGTCAGGGGCAGCAGCAGCTTGATGAGCGAGAAGCCGACAATCCACAGGCAGTGGAAGGCGGTGTTGAGCAGCGTTAGCGCGACGCTGAGGGGTAACAGGATGAATCCGGGAAGCATGGCCAACATTGAGCTGATCCGTCTGACGGGTTGCGGATGGGCGGCGGTCCTCGCCAAGAGGCGGCGGCTGCCGGTGGCCGGCCATTTTGCCTGCCGCCCCTGCCCGGCACCAGTATTTTTTCTGAGCAGTTGCCCGGCGTCATGATGGCCTCAGGCCGGGCGCAAACGCTGCAGCAACCGATCCATGGCGCGGTAACCGAGCGCCTCCGCCAGGTGGCTGCGCTGGATCCGGGGCTCGCCGGCCATGTCCGCCAGGGTGCGGGCCACCCGCAGTAGCTTGTGCCAGCCGCGCAGGGAGAGCCCCAGCTGGTGGATGGCCTGCTCCAGAAAGCGGGCGTCGTCACGGCAGAGGGCGCAGAAGCGCTCTATCTCGCGGCTATCCAGCTCGGCGTTCAGCTTGCCGGCCCGTTCAAGCTGGCGCTGCCGGGTCAGCGCGACCCGGGCTCGGATGTGCTGGCTGGACTCGCCGCGCTCGGCGGGCTGGCTGAGTGCCCCCTGGGGCAGCAGCGGTATCTCCACCGTCAGATCGAAGCGATCCAGGAAGGGACCGGAGAGGCGGCCCAGGTAGCGCAGCACCTGATCCGGGCTGGCCCGGCGCTGTTCGTCCAGGTGACCGCAGGGGCTGGGGTTCATGGCGGCGATGAGCTGGAAGCGGGCCGGGAATTCCATCTGCCGGGCGGCGCGCGAGATGATGATGCGGCCGCTCTCCAGAGGTTCGCGCAGGGCATCCAGCACCCGGCGCTCGAATTCGGTGAGTTCATCCAGAAACAGGATGCCGTTGTGGGCCAGGGAGATCTCGCCCGGGCGCGGCTGGCTGCCGCCTCCCACCAGAGCGGCCATGGAGGCGCTGTGATGGGGGGCGCGGAAGGGGCGGCGGCGCCAGTCGGACTGGCTCAGGGCCAGTCCGCCGATGGAGTGGATGGCGGCGGTCTGCTGGGCTTCCTCGTCGCTCATGGGCGGCAACAGCCCGGCCAGCCGGCTGGCCAGCATGCTCTTGCCGGTGCCCGGGGGGCCCAGCAGCAGCAGGTGGTGGCGGCCGCTGGCGGCGATTTCCAGTGCCCGCTTGCCCAGTGGCTGGCCAATCACATCCTGCAGATCCGCCTGGGACGATGGCGGGGGGATGGCCGGTGCCGGCTCGCAGAGCGGCAGGGCCTGCTGGCCACACAGCCAGGCGCTGAGCTGCAGCAGGCTGTCGCAGCTCAGGCTGCGCGTATCCCGGATGAGACTTGCCTCGTCACCATTACCGGCCGGCAGCACCAGGGTGCGCTCGGCGGCCCGGGCCGCCAGCACGGCGGGCAGGGCGCCGGTCACCGGGCGTACCGCGCCGGTGAGGCCCAGCTCGCCCAGAAATTCGTCTTCGGCCAGTCGCTGCGCCGGTATCTGCCCGGAGGCGGCGAGGATGCCGAGGGCGATGGCCAGATCGAAGCGGCCACCCTCCTTGGGCAGATCGGCCGGCGCCAGGTTGACGGTGATGCGTTTGTCCGGGAAGAGAAACTGGCCATTCAGCAGGGCGCTGCGCACCCGGTCCCGCGCCTCCTTCACCGAGGTTTCCGGCAGGCCGACGATGGCAAAGGCCGGCAGACCGTTGCTCAGGTGCACCTCGACGCTCACCAGCGGCGCCTCGACGCCCAGGCTGGCGCGGCTGAATACCACGGCTAATGACATGCGAGCCCTCCCTGGCGGAACCGTAAGCAACTATGCTTGGTTAATCATATGTTTGTGATGATTTTGTGCGCGGCATCATCGGCCCGGCGGGAGCCTCTGGCGTCGGAAATGCTTGAGTTAAAAAATAACCTGTGCTAGTTGTAATCACCACCCGTCAGATCTGGCGGGACCAATTTGGATATTCTGGTTCAGCGATGTACTACATGATCGGTTTCAGCGTCAGCATTATTCTGGTCCTAGTGGTGGTGATTATGCCACCGCTCGGGGCGAGCACGGCTGGGGTGAGGTAGGCAAGACGAACCGGAACACCGCACGACGACCCCCGAGACCCGACCGTCTCGGGGGTTTTTTTTCAGCCGTACACAAGGATAAACAGGATGAATGGGGCTCAGTACATTGTGAATGCGTTGCACCAGCAAGGGGTGGACCAGGTATTCGGTTACCCGGGTGGTGCCATCATGCCGGTGTATGATGCCCTCTACGATGGCGGCCTGGCGCACCAGCTGTGCCGGCACGAGCAGGGTGCTGCCATGGCGGCCCTCGGCTATGCCCGCGCCACCGGCCGGGTGGGCGTCTGCATCGCCACCTCGGGACCCGGTGCCACCAACCTCATCACCGGCCTGGCCGATGCGCTGCTGGATTCGGTCCCCGTGGTGGCCATTACCGGCCAGGTGCCCCGCGATTTCATCGGCACCGATGCCTTCCAGGAAATCGACGTGCTGGGCATGTCCCTCTCCTGTACCAAGCACTCCTTCATGGTCACCGATCCCAGCGAGCTGGGGCAGATACTGGCGGAGGCCTTCGCCATCGCCACCTCGGGCCGTCCCGGACCGGTGCTCATCGACGTGCCCAAGGATATCCAGATGATGCAGGTCGAGCCGCTGGCGCCGGTGCATCTGGTGCAGGAGCCCGCCACGCCGGATGACGAGGCCCTGGACCAGGCGCGCCGGCTGCTGGCCGAGGCCCGCCAGCCCATGCTCTATGTGGGCGGGGGCGT
>JBFHKO010000043.1:0-14317 GCA_041595355.1 Aeromonadaceae bacterium | reverse complement strand
GCGGCTGACGGCGAGTCTTGGGGAGCGGTTGCTGCATGGCGGCCCTCAACCCGGGCTGGTCATGGCGACGGGGCGCCCCGCCCTCTATCGGCAGATCCGCGCCCGGCAATGCTGCAGCAGCCGCCGGGGATTGCCGCTGTCGTTGTTGCTGCTGGACCTCGACGGCTTTCGCCATGTCAATGATCTCCTGGGCTATGATGGCGGCGACCGGCTGCTGGAGCGCATCGGCCCCCTGCTCGGGCCGGCGCTGGGCGACGCGGACAGCTTGGTGCGCCTGGAGGGGGACAAGTGGGCGCTGCTGCTGCCCAACCGCTCGGCGGCGGAGCTTTCGCAACTGGCGGCGGGGCTGCAGATGCGGCTGGCGCAATTTCGCCGTTACAAGGGGCTGGAGTTGCAGCTGAGTGCCTGCATCGGTCTCTATGTCGACACGCAGCGGCAGGCCTCGCCCCAGCGGATGTTGCTGCTGGCCGAGCGCGGCCTCTATCAGGCCAAGCGCCAGGGGCGGGGCCACTGCGTCTGCTACGATACCGCCCTGGATCGGCAGATCTGCCAGCGCATCCAGCTGATGGACAGCCTGCGCGGCGCCCTGGCTGGCGGCCAGCTGAGCCTGCATTACCAGCCCATGCTCGACGCCGGCACCGGCCGGGTGGTGGCGCTGGAGGCCCTGCTGCGCTGGCAGCACCCCGAGCGCGGTGCCGTCTCGCCCATGGAGTTCATTCCCCTGGCGGAGGAGAGCGGCCTCATCATTCCCATCGGCGAATGGGTCATCCGCCATGCCTGTGAACAACTCAAAGCCTGGCAGCAGCGCGGGCTGGCCGGCCTGACCATGAGCGTCAATGTCTCGGCGCGCCAGTTTACCGATCGCCAGCTGTTGGCCTCGGTGGATCGGATCTTGCTGGAGACCGGCGTGGCGCCCGGCGATCTGGAGCTGGAGATCACCGAAAGCCTGGCCATGGAGTCGCCCCAGCGCACCATCGAGACCCTGAGCCACCTCAAGGCACTGGGGGTCCGCTGCGCCATCGACGATTTCGGCACCGGCTACTCCTCCCTGAGTTACCTCAAGCACCTGCCCGCCAACCGCCTGAAGGTGGATCGCAGTTTTATCCGGGAGCTGGCGGGAGAGGGGCATGATGCCGCCATAGTGGGCGCCGTCATCCAGCTGGCCCACAGCATGGCGTTGCAGGTGGTGGCCGAGGGGGTCGAGACGCCGGAGCAGCATGCGCGGTTGCAGGCGCTGGAGTGCGATCTGGTACAGGGCTACCTGTTTGCCCGCCCCCTGCCCGCCGAACAGTTATGGCCCCGCCTGCAGCAGCGTGCCGATGGCCTCTACCTGCTGCCGGCGGGCGCCGCCACCCCGCGCCAGGGGCCAGCCGATATCCCGTTGAATGCACCACAGCCCGAACAGAAGAGACGAGCCTGACCGATGAAAAACCCGATGAATTCCGTGGCCTTCCGTTTTGCCATCACCTGCGTGGCGCCCCTGCTGCTGCTGGTGGTGGTGGCCTTCAGCGTCTCCCACCGTATCGAGTTCCTGGTGGATACCCGGGCTAGCATGGCGGTCGGGCGCGAGGTAGAGCAGCGCCTGATCAAGGTGGATCACCTGCTGGAGCTGATGGAGACAAGTGCCCGCAGCTACCAGCGCACGGGCCTGCCGGAGTTCATCGAGACATTTCATGCCCGCCAGGCGCAGCTCGATGAGGCGCTGCTGCAGTTGAAGCCCGTGCTGGCCGAACAGCCCGAGCAGCTGGCGCGCCTGGATGAGCTGCATGCCCTGGCCAGTGGCTGGGTGCTGCCGGAGCGGGCGGCGGAGCCCGGTCTGGCCCTTGTGCCGAGCCTGCACCGGGTGGCCGAACGGCGTGAGGCGGCGGCGCCGGGCGCCGCTATGGGCGAGACCCTTTCCCGGCTGCAGGGCCTGCATGCCAAGCTCTCCACCCTGATGGCCGCACAGAAACAGCAGCTGACCAAGCAGCGGAGTGACTTTGTTTTTCAGGGCAGGCAGGTGCGTCTCGAGCTGATTGGCGGCAGCGTGACCATACTGTTTGTCAGCCTGCTGGTGGTGGTGCTGATGTCCTTCGGCATGTCCCGGCGCCTCAAGCGGCTGGCGAGTGCCGCCGACCAGCTGGCCGATGGCCATCTGGATATCGCCCTGACCGTTGTCCAGGAGGACGAGATTGGCGCCATGGCGCGCGCCTTCAACCACATGGTGGCGCGCCTGACACACATGGAGAAGGTGGTCAAGGCCGCCGCCGACGGCGACTTTTCCCGTCAGCTGCAGGTGCTGGGTGATCACGACCGGCTGGCGCTCGGCTTCAACGAGATGTCCGACAACCTGCAGCAGCTGGCGCTGGATGCCCAGGCCCAGAACTGGCGCCGTATCGGCGTGGCCCAGCTGTATGACGAGATGCGCAACGAGCATGCGCTGGTGCCGCTGACCCGCAAGGTCATCACCTTCCTGGGCCAGTACCTCAAGCTGCAGGTGGGCGTCTTCTATCTGGCGGAGGGGGAGAGCCTGCAGCTGGTGTCCAGCTATGCCTACAAGCAGCGGCGCAATAACGACAGCAGCCTGCGCTTCGGCGAGGGGATGGTGGGCCAGGCGGCCCTGGAGCAGGAAACCATTCTCTACAGCCGGGTGCCGGATGAGCAGAATCCGCTCAGCATCCATTTCGGGCTCGACGAGACCCAGGCCGCCGATGTGGCGGTGATCCCGCTGGTCCACGAAGGGCAGGTGGAAGGGGTGCTGGCCCTGGGCAGCAACCGCACCTTCACCGTCGCCGAGCTGGAGCTGCTGCGCCGGGTCAGCGAGAGTGTCGCCATCAGCGTGCACGTGGCCCGCACCCAGGAGCGCATGGCGCTGCTGCTGGAGGAGACCCGTCAGCAGTCCGAGGAATTGCAGTCCCAGCAGGAGGAGCTGAAGGCGGCCAACGAGGAGCTGGAAGAGCAGGCCGAGATGCTGCAGCGCTCCGAGCAGGCGCTGCGCCTGCAGAGCGAGGAGCTGCAACAGCTGAACACCGAGCTGGAAGAGCGTACCGAGGCGCTGGAAGAGCAGAAAGCCGAGATAGAGCAGAAGAACCGGGCCATCCAGCAGGCGCACCATGGCCTGACCCAGCAGGCGGAAAACCTCTCCCGGGCCAGCCAGTACAAGTCCGAATTCCTGGCCAACATGTCCCATGAGCTGCGCACGCCCCTGAACAGCCTGCTGATCCTCTCCCAGTCCCTGGCCAGCAACCGCGAGGGCAACCTGACGGCGGAGCAGCAGGAAGATGCCCAGGTCATCTACAGCGGCGGCAAGACCCTGCTGACCCTGATCAACGACATCCTGGATCTCTCCAAGGTGGAGGCGGGACGGCTGGATATCCATGCCGAAACCTTCGAGCTGGATCCGCTGCTGCATGGCCTGCAGAGCCAGTTCAATCCGGTGGCCCAGAGCAAGGGGCTGACCCTGACCCTGACGCGGGAGGCAACGGTCCCCGAGTGCCTGCACAGCGATGCGCTGCGCCTGGAGCAGGTGCTGCGCAACCTGCTGGCCAACGCCCTCAAATTCACCGATCAGGGCGAGGTGAGCCTGCGGCTCTTCCAGCCCGCGGCCGGCAGCCTGCCGGCGCACAGCGCCCTGGGCGAGCAGCCGCTGCTGGCGCTGGCGGTCCGGGATACCGGCATCGGCATTCCCGAGGAGCAGCAGGCGGTGATCTTCGAGGCCTTCAAGCAGGCCGATGGCTCCACCACCCGCACCTACGGCGGTACCGGGCTGGGGCTGACCATCTCCCGCGAGCTGGTGCGCCTGCTGGGCGGCGAGCTGCATGTCGAGAGCCGGGTGGGCGAGGGCAGTACCTTTACCGTCTACCTGCCGCTGACCCAGGCCGAAGCGAGTGCGCCGGAGGCGGAGGCCGCGCAGCCGGCCAGCCCGCCGCCAGCCAGTGCGTCCGTGCCTGCCAGCCAGCCGGTAGCCGCCCCTTCCGGCGAGCCGAGCCTGCCCGCCGAGCGGGGCCAGACCGAGCCGTCTGCGCGGCCGGGCAGCGCAGATGGCAAGTCGCTGCTCATCATCGAGGATGACCTCATCTTCGCCCGGGTGCTGGGCAACCTGGCCCAGCAGAAGGGCTACCTGCCGTTGCTGGCCCATCAGGGCCACAAGGGGCTGCAGCTGGCGCGGGAGCATGTGCCGAGCGGCATCATCCTGGATCTGGGGTTGCCGGACATGGATGGCCGCCAGGTGCTGGAGTGGCTGAAGACCGATGTCCAGACCCGCCACATTCCGGTGCATATCCTCTCGGCCCAGGACAAGAACAACGAGGTGCTGGGCATGGGGGCGGTGGGCTTCCTCACCAAGCCGGCCAGCGCCGAGCAGATGGATCAGGTGTTCGGGCGCCTGTCGCTGCTGCTGCAGGACGAGCCCAAGCGGGTGCTGCTCATCGAGGATGACCCCCATAACCGGCTGGCCATCAGCCGCCTCATCAAGAATCCCGAAGTGGTGATCTGCGAGGAGGGGCGCGGCGAGGCGGCCTATCAGCGACTGCTGAACGAGCATTTCGATTGCGTCATCCTGGATCTGTCGCTGCCGGACATCAGCGGCTTTGAACTGCTGGCGCGTCTGCGTCGGCAAACGGAGCTGACCCTGCCGCCGGTGGTGGTCTACACCGGGCGCGAGCTGACCCAGGAGGAGTTCAAGCAGCTCAACGAGTACACCAGCAGCATCGTCATCAAGGGAGCCAGCTCGCCGGAGCGGCTGCTGGACGAGGTGACCCTGTTCCTGCACAGCGTGGAGTCGAGCCTGCCCGCCGAGCAGCGCAGCATCATCCAGATGCTGCACAACCCCGAGCTGCTGTTGCAGGGGCGGCGCATCCTGCTGGTGGACGACGATCTGCGCAACACCTATGCCCTCTCCCGGGCCTTGCGGGAGCGGGGCATGGAGGTGATCATGGCCGACAACGGCGAGCTGGCCCTGGAGCGGCTGGCCCAGGATCCGACGCTGGAGCTGGTGCTGATGGACATCATGATGCCGGTGATGGACGGCTACGAAACCATGCGCCGCATCCGCGCCCAGCCCTGCTTCCAGAGCCTGCCCATCATCGCCCTGACGGCCAAGGCCATGGCTGAGGACAGGGGCAAGTGTATCGAGGCGGGTGCCAATGACTACTGCACCAAACCCGTGGACGTCGATCAGCTGATCGGCATGATGAAACTCTGGTTGTTCAAATGAGCGAGCTGGAAGCCAGCCTGGAGCTGGAGAGTCTGGAAATCGATCTGCTGCTGGAGGCCATCTTCCGCCGCTATGGTTACGATTTTCGCCACTATGCCCGGGCGTCCCTGAAGCGGCGGGTTCGCCAGAGCCTGCTGCGGGCGGGCGTGGAACGCCCCAGCCAGCTGATCCCCCAGCTGCTGGACGATCGCGCCTGCTTCGATCTGCTGCTGAAGGACATGTCGGTGACCGTCACCGAGATGTTTCGCGATCCCGGCTTCTTTGCCGCCCTGCGCCAGCGCATCATACCGCTGCTGAAGACCTACCCCTTCGTCAAGATCTGGCATGCCGGCTGCGCCACCGGCGAGGAGGTCTACTCGCTGGCCATTCTGCTGCAGGAGGAGGGGCTCTATGAGCGCACCCAAATCTATGCCACCGACTACAACAACCACTCCCTGGCGGTGGCCAAGCAGGGGATCTATCCGCTCAAGCAGATGGAGCGCTTTGCCGCCAACTACCGCCAGGCGGGGGGCCGGCGCAACTTTGCCGACTATTACCACTCCGGCTACGATGCCGCCAAGATGCAGGCGGCCCTGCAGCGCCATGTCACCTTCGCCAATCACAACCTGGCGGCGGATGGCGTCTTCGGCGAGATGCAGCTGGTCATCTGCCGCAACGTGCTCATCTACTTCGATCGCCAGCTGCAGGACCGGGTATTGCAGCTGTTCAGCGACAGCCTGTCGCCGCGGGGCATTCTCTGTCTCGGCAACAAGGAATCCCTGGCCTTCTCGGCCGTCCAGGCGCGCTTCGAGCCCCTGGTCGGCGAGCAGAAAATTTACAAACGGATCGGCTGAGGCCTGCCCATGACTGCCATGACAAAGACGCCAACATTGAACCCGGATCCCTTTCCCGCACCGGTGACCCCCCTGCCGCCGCTGCGGATCCTGGTGGTGGATGACCGGCCGGAAAACCTGCGCGCCATGGCGCGCATGCTGGTCGATGTGCCGGCGGAGCTGACGCTGGTGCACTCCGGTGAAGAGGCCCTGGGCCAGGTGCTGCGCCACGATTTTGCCCTCATATTGCTGGATGTGATGATGCCGGACATGGACGGCTTCGAGACGGCCAGCTTCATTCACGGCAACGCCAGCAGCCGGCATATTCCCATCATCTTCATCACCGCCGGCGACCGGGACCAGCGTTTCGAGGGGCGCAGCTACCAGGTGGGCGCCGTCGATTACCTGCTCAAGCCGGTGCAGCCGTCGGTGCTGCTGGCCAAGGTGCGGGTGTTTCTGGACCTGGCCCAGCAGCAGCAGCAGCTGCAGCAGAGCCTGCTGCAGGTGCAACGGCTGCAGGCGCGTCATCAGTGGCTGCTGGATGCCATGGGCGAGGGACTGATGCGCCTGGAGCTCGACGGCCGCATCAGCTTTGCCAACCCGGCGGCCACCCGCCTGCTGGGGCTGACCGACAGCCAGCTGCTCGGCAGCGCCCTCAGCGAGCGGCTGTGCCGGGAAGATGGCCAGCCGCTGTCGGAGCATTGGTGGCCGCATACGCGCGATGGCCGCCTGGTCGAGGGGCTGCGGCTGCAGAGCGAGCAGTATGGCCTGCGGCGAGCCGATGGCCAGGTGCTGCCGGTACAGCTGACCCTCAGCCCGCTGCAGGACGAACACAACCGGCTGGCCGGCGGTCTGCTGGTGTTTGCCGACATCACCGAACGCAAGGCGATGGAGATGCTGACCCTGGCCCACCGCCACAAGTCGGCCTTTCTGGCCAACATGTCCCATGAGCTGCGTACGCCGCTGAACAGCCTGCTGCTGCTGACCCGCACCCTGCTGAACAACGAGTCCGGCAACCTCAGCGAGGAGCAGCTGCGCTCACTGCGGGTGATCAAGGGTGAGGGGCAGGATCTGCTGCTGCTGATCAACGATGTGCTGAATCTCTCCAAGGCCGAGGCTGGGCAGATGCAGCTGCAACCCGAGCTCATCTCCCTGACGGCGCTGCGGGAGCACCTGGCCTGCCAGTTCGCCCCCCTGGCGGCGGAGAAGGGGCTGCGCTTCGAGTGCCGGCTGGCCGCCGGGACGCCGGACAGCCTGTACACGGACCGCAACAAGCTGCAGCAGATCCTGAAAAACCTGCTCGCCAATGCCATCAAGTTCACTCCCGAGGGGGCCGTGAGCCTGGAGATGGCGCCCCTGGCCGGCGAGGGCGGCCCGGGGGTGGCCTTCCGGGTGGCGGATACCGGCATCGGCATCGCCCGGGAGCATCACGAGGCCATTTTCGAGGCCTTTCGGCAGCTGGATGGCGCCATCAACCGGCAGGCCGATGGCACCGGTCTGGGGCTGGCCATCTGCCGGGAGCTCAGCACCCTGCTGGGCGGGCAGCTCAGCCTGCAGAGCCAGCCCGGTGAGGGGTGCGTGTTCAGCCTGACGTTGCCCTACACCCCCGGCAAGCGCCTCGGCGCCGCGAATGCCGAGGCGGGGGCGGTGGCCCTGACGGCCATGCCCAGCCCTGCCGGCCTGCAGGCCCAGCCCTGCCGGCCGGCGGGACTGGAGCTGGCGCCGCCCGAGGCGCCGGAGCGGCTGGCGGCGCTGGCCCGCGGCAAGCAGTTGCTGCTGGTGGAGGCCAACATGCGCGACAGCTTCCGGCTGGCGGCGCAACTGGCCGGACAGGGCTTCGGGGTACAGAAGGCGCTCAGCGGCGCCGATGCCCGGCAGTGTCTGGCGCGCCAGCGCCCCGATCTCATCCTGCTGGGCGGGGTGCCGGCGCACGAGGCGCTGGTGCCGCTGCTGGCAGAGTTGCGCAGCGACGATGCGCCGCCGGTGTTGCTGCTGCTGGATGAGGCGCGTCTCGCCGAGGCGGCCGCCTGCCTCGAGGCCGGTGCCCATGACTGGGAGCCCAAGCCGCTGCGCGGTGGCGGCCTGTGGGTGAAGTTGCAGACATTGCTGGAGCGTGCGGAGGGGCAACATGACTGAATCCAACGAGTTCCAATCGACGGGGCCCGAGCCGCTGCCCTGTCCGGCGTCCAAGCTGCTCGTCGTGGATGACAAGCCCGAGAACCTGTTTGCCATGCAGCAGCTGCTGCGTGGCTGCGGCGCCGATCTCTATATGGCCAGCTCGGGACAGGAGGCGCTGGCGCTCACCCTGCGCCACGAGTTCGCCCTCATCCTGATGGATGTGCAGATGCCGGACATGGATGGCTTCGAGACCGCCAGCCTGATCCGCCAGGATGAGCAGATCCGGCATATTCCCATCATTTTCGTGACGGCCCTGCAGACCGAACTGCACTATGTGTTTCAGGGCTACCAGGCGGGGGCGGTGGATTACCTGCTCAAGCCGGTGAATGCGGACATCCTGCTCAGCAAGGTGCGGGTGTTCCTGGCGCTGGACCGCTATCAGCATCAGCTGGCGGGGGTGAACCGCCAGCAGCAGCTGCTGCTCGAGTGCGCCGCCGAAGGGATATTGGGTATCTCGCCCCAGGGGCAGATCCGCTTTGCCAATCCGGCGGCGGCCAGCATCCTCGGCTGCAGCCCGGCCGGGCTGCACGGCCAGTCGCTGATGACGATACTGCCCTCGGCGCCGGCCGGCGAGCCGCCCCTGACCTGGGAGGACTCGCCCATTCATGCCGCTTACCTGCAGGGCGAGCCACTGCGGGTCACGGATGCCTGCCTGCTGACCCGGGCCGGAAACCCGGTCTCGGTGGAGTACACCAGCGCGCCGCTGCGGGGCGATGACGGCGAGTTTCTGGGCGGGGTGATACTGTTTCAGGACATCACCCAGCGCAAGCAGACCGAGCAGCGGCTGCTGGAGCTGGCGCAATACGATCCCCTCACCGGCCTGGCCAACCGCAAGTTGTTCCAGGATGCCCTGCACCGCTGCCTGGCGGGAGCCCGGCGGCGGCGGCGCAACGTGGCCATCCTGTTGCTGGATCTGGATCACTTCAAGAATGTGAATGACACCCTGGGTCACGATGCCGGCGACCGCCTGCTGCAGAGCGTGGCCAGCCGGCTGCGCATCAGCCTGAGTGACGAGGCGCCGGCCGTGGAGTCGCTGCAGGAGACCCAGCTGCTGCAGAGCGTGGCCCAGCGCCTGCAAAGCAATCTGCGCAGCAGCGATCTGGTGGCGCGCCTTGGCGGCGACGAATTCGCCGTGGTGCTGGACGATCTGGCTCAGCCCGCCCATGCCGGCCTGGTGGCGGAGCGGATACTGCAGGCCCTGGCGCCGCCCCACAAGCTCGGCAACTGCGAGGTCTTCATCAGCCCCAGCATCGGCATCGCCACCTTCCCCGAGTGCGGCGCCGAGGCGGCGGATCTGCTGCGCGCCGCCGACACCGCCCTCTACCAGGCCAAGGCGCGCGGGCGCAACAACTACCAGTTTTATGCCCCCGACATGCATCAGGCCTTCGTCGAGCGGCTGCGGCTGGAAACCGATCTGCGCCACGCCATCGAGCGGGAGCAGCTGGCGCTGCGCTTCCTGCCCCGGCGGGATCTTGGCACCGGGCAGCTGATCGGCGTGGAGGCGGAGCTCTGCTGGCAGCATCCCGAGCTGGGCAGCATAGGCCCCGGCCGTTTCCTGCCCCTGGCCGAGCAGACCGGCGGCATGGCCGCCATCGGCGACTGGAGCCTGGCGCAGCTCTGTCGCCAGCTGGCTCTCTGGCAGGCCCAGGGGCTCTGGTCTGCCGGCATGCGCCTCGGCATTAGCCTCTCCAGCCACCAGCTGCTGCATACGCCTTTCTGCGAGCAGTTGCCGGCGGCGCTGGCGGCCCATGGGCTGGCGCCGGCGCTCATCGAGCTGGAGCTGAATGAAGCCGCTATTGTGACCCGCATGGATACTGCCGTCGAGCGGCTGCAGGGATTGCGCCAGGCGGGCTTTCGGGTGATCCTGTGTGACTTCGGCGCCGGCAGCAGCGCATTGCTGCAGCTGGCCGACTTCCCCATAGACGGGCTCAAAATGGCGCCCTCCGTAGTCAGCCAGATTGGCGCCGGCCCCAGGCAGGAGGCGCTGCTTCGCAGCCTGATCCGGCTGGCGGCGGACCTGGGGCTGGCGCTGCAGGCCGAGGGGGTGACGAGTGCCCGACAGCAGGCGTTTCTGCTGGCCAACGGCTGCCGGCGGGCCCAGGGCCCCCATATCGGCTTGCCGCTGAGCCCAGGAGAGCTGGCGTCCTGCCTGCAGGCGCGAGCGGCCGACCGCTGCCATGCGCATGTCGACTGAGACCGTCAGCGGGTCCATGCGCCCGCCGAGGCCGCCCGCAGAGGCCGGCCTGCCGCCGATGGCGCTGGTCATCGGCGGCTCGGCCGGCAGCATACAGGTGCTGCCGGCGCTGCTGCGGGCCTTGCCGGCGGACTATCCCCTGTGCGTGCTGCTGGTGCTGCATCGCCTGGAGGGGGCCGGCGGCCAGCTGGACAAATTTTTGCAAAGTCACTGCGGTCTGCCACTGTGTGAGGTGGAGGACAAACAGCCGCTGCTGGCGGGGCGGGTCTATCTGGCGCCTGCCGGTTACCACCTGCTGGTGGAGGCGACGGGCTGTGCCAGCCTGTCCATCGATCCCCGGGTGCAATACTCGCGCCCGTCCATCGATGTGTTGTTCGAAAGTGCCGCCGAGGTCTACGGCCGGCGGCTGGTGGGGGTGCTGCTCTCCGGCGCCAATGGGGATGGCAGTGCCGGTCTGGCCTGCATCAAGGCCGCGGGGGGGCGGGTGCTGGTTCAGGATCCGGCCACCGCCCAGGTGGCGACCATGCCGCTGCGCGCGATTCAGGCCACCCGGGTCGACGGGGTGCTGGAGAGCCAGGCGTTGGCGCATTATCTGGCCCGGCTGGGCCGGCCGCAGGATGCCCGCTCGGCGGACGACAAGGATTAATGATGATGGACAACGCGTCCCACAAGGAAGCCGCGCACATGTGCCAAGGCGTAGCCAAACCCAAGATACTGGTAGTGGATGACCGGCCGGAAAACATCCGCTCGGTACAGCGGGTCCTGGCCGAGCTGGAGGCCGAGGTCTTCACGGCCCTCTCGGGCATGGAGGCGCTGTCGCTGCTGCTGCGGCATGAATTTGCGGTGATCCTGCTGGATGTGATGATGCCGGAGATGAACGGCTTCGAGACGGCCGAGCTCATTCACGGCTCGCAGAGCAACCAGTACACCCCCATCATCTTCATCACCGCCGCCAGCCAGGACGAGGCGTTCGAATGTCGCGGCTACGATGCCGGGGCGGTGGACTACCTGATGAAGCCGGTGCGGCCGCATATCCTGCTGAGCAAGGTGCGCTTCTTCCTTGAGCACTCCCGGCACAAGGTACTGCTGCAGCACAACCTGGCCGAGCTGCAGCGGCTGCGGGATCACAATGCGCTGCTGCTGATGTCGGCGGGCGAGGGCATAGTGAGCCTGGATCTCGACGGCCGCATCACCTTTGCCAATCCCGCCGCCAAGCAGCTGCTCGGGTGCGACGACGAGGCGCTGCTGGGGAGCGAGTTTGCCCGCTATCAGGTCGAGCCGCCGCCCCGCTTCAGCGACAGTGCCCTCTACCGCTGCTGCCGGGGGGGGGACGCCTATGCCGAGGATGGCCTGCTGCTGCGCACGGCCTGCGGACTGGACTTTCCGGTGGAGTTGACCGCCAGCCCCCTCTATCAGCCCAACGGGGAGAGGCAGGGCGAGTGCAAGGGCCTGGTGCTGGTGTTTCAGGATATCAGCGCCCGCAAGCAGACCGAGCAGAAGCTGACCTACCTGGCGCAATATGATCCGCTGACCGGCCTGGTGAACCGCAGCCTGTTCATCAACCAGCTGCACCAGGCGGTGGCGCGTGCCGACCGCCATGCGCACCCGCTGGCGCTGCTGTTCCTGGATCTGGATCGTTTCAAGCAGGTCAATGACAGCCTCGGCCATGAGGCCGGCGATGCCCTGCTGCGGTTGGCGGCCCAGCGGCTGCGCTGCCGGCTGCGGGAGGAGGACACGGTGGCGCGCCTCGGCGGCGACGAGTTCACCATCCTGCTGGAGGAGGTCTCGGTCACCCGTGGCGTGGCCGTGGTGGCCGAGAAGATCATCGATGCCCTGGCGGAGCCCTTTTTCATCAAGGGGCACGAGGTGCATGTGGGCGTCAGCATCGGCATCGCCCTCTATCCGGAGTCCTCCGCCGACGCCGAAAGCCTGCTCAAGTGTGCCGACATGGCCATGTACGAGGCCAAGGCCCAGGGGCGCAGCAACTTCCAGTTCTTCACCCAGACCATGCAGCAGCAGGTGATGGCGCAGATGGATCTGGAGCACCGGCTGCGGCACGCCCTCCAGCGCGACGAATTTTCCCTGCACTATCAGCCCCAGGTCGATATCGGCAGTGGCCAGATCACCGGCCTGGAGGCGCTGCTGCGCTGGAAGCCCCAGGATCATCCGCCGGTGCCACCGGATCGGTTCATCCCCATCGCCGAAGAGACGGGCCTCATCGTACCCATCGGCGAATGGGTATTGCGCAGCGCCTGCCGGCAGATGCGGCGCTGGCAGGATGCCGGCGTGCTCAAGCGCACCGCCTCGGTGTCGGTGAACCTGTCGGTGCGCCAGCTGGAGAGCAAGAGCCTGCCGCTGACCATCAGGCGCATCCTGCTGGAGACGGGGCTGCCTGCCACCTGCCTCGAGCTGGAGGTCACCGAAAGCGCCGTGATGCGCGATCCCGAGGCGGCGCGGCAGCTGCTGCAGGAGATCAGCCAGCTGGGGGTGAGCATCTCCCTGGATGATTTCGGTACCGGCTACTCCTCCCTCAGCCACCTCAAGCTGCTGCCGCTGGATGTGCTGAAGATCGATCGCTCCTTCGTCAACGACATCGGCAGCGACCCCAACGATGAGGCCATAGTGCGGGCCATCATCGCCCTCTCCCAGAGCCTGGATCTGCGAGTGGTCGCCGAGGGGGTGGAAACCGCCGCCCAGCTGGAATTCCTGAAAGGGCTGCTCTGTCACTCCATCCAGGGCTTCTTCATCTGCCCGCCCAAACCGGTCGAGGAGATAGAGCCGATGCTGCGCCTGCTGCACAGCAGCCCGGTGATGCTGGATGGCGACTTCGAGCTCAACAGCATGCTGACCGACTGGGCGCGGCTGGGCTGACATGCAGACAACCAAGAGGGTAGCGCAGCAGAAAGGGGAGCCAATGACTCCCCTTTCTGTTTGGCATGCCGGCCCGCCGGACGCCGTTATGACGGGTACCGGTGCTGGTGGAGGGAGGGCTCCCCAACAGGTACAACCACAAGTAGCGTTGCAGCGCAAAAAAAAGGACTCGCGGCGATTAGCTGCAAGTCCTTGATTTATTTGGTGGCCCCTGTCCGACTTGAACGGACGACCAAGCGATTATGAGTCGCCTGCTCTAACCACTGAGCTAAGGGGCCGAACACGTGGGCGGGATTATACGGGCCGCGCCCTGGTGTGTCCATATATCAACAGCTTAGGCGCTCACAAAAGCAGCATCCCGCCAGGCTACTCGTCGAGGAAGCTGCGCAGCACCTCGGAGCGGCTCGGGTGGCGCAGCTTGCGCAGGGCCTTGGCTTCGATCTGCCGGATCCGCTCCCGGGTGACGTCGAACTGCTTGCCGACCTCTTCCAGGGTATGGTCGGTGTTCATGTCGATACCGAAGCGCATGCGCAGCACCTTGGCTTCCCGGGCCGTGAGGCCGGCGAGCACGTCGCGGGTGGCGGCGCGCAGGCTTTCTGCCGTGGCCGCATCGGCCGGCAGCGCCAGGGTGGTGTCCTCGATGAAGTCGCCCAGATGCGAGTCTTCGTCATCGCCGATGGGGGTCTCCATGGAGATGGGCTCCTTGGCGATCTTCAGCACCTTGCGGATCTTGTCCTCGGGCATGCTCATGCGGATGGCCAGCTCTTCCGGGGTCGGCTCGCGACCCATCTCCTGCAGCATCTGGCGGGAGATGCGGTTGAGCTTGTTGATGGTCTCTATCATGTGCACCGGGATACGGATGGTGCGCGCCTGATCCGCGATGGAGCGGGTGATGGCCTGGCGTATCCACCAAGTGGCATAGGTGGAGAACTTGTAGCCGCGACGGTACTCGAACTTGTCGACAGCCTTCATAAGCCCGATGTTGCCTTCCTGAATCAGATCGAGAAACTGCAGTCCACGATTCGTGTATTTCTTTGCGATAGAAATCACGAGTCGCAGGTTGGCCTC
>JBFHKO010000042.1:0-14384 GCA_041595355.1 Aeromonadaceae bacterium | reverse complement strand
TACCAGCTGGTGCAGCCGACGCTGCGCCGGCTGGCCGGGGAGACGCCGCGCCCGCCGCTGCGCGTGCGGGCCAGGGCCAGCCATGACTTCAAGGTGCCGGCCGATCGCATTGATTTTCAGCGGGGCATCCTGAGCACGGCTGCGGATGGCAGCCTGAGCGTCAGCAGCACCGGCAGTCAGGGCTCCGGCGTCTTCAGCTCCCTCTCCCGGGGCAACTGCTTCGTGGTGCTGGATCCGGCCTGGGGTCCGGTCGCAGCCGGGGACTGGGTGCTGGTGGAACCCTTCAACGAGGTGCTGCAGTGACGCCTGAGCTGAGCGACACCGAGTTGCTGCGTTACCACCGCCAGATCAACCTGCGTGGCGTGGACATCGATGGCCAGGCGCGCCTCAAGCAGGCGCGGGTGCTGATCATCGGCCTGGGCGGGCTCGGCTGTGCCGCCGCCCAATACCTGGCGGTAGCCGGTATCGGTCAGCTGACCCTGGTGGATGGCGACCGGGTGGAGCTGAGCAATCTGCAGCGCCAGGTGCTGCATGACGACAGCCGTCTGGGGCAGACCAAGGTGGCCTCCGCCGCCGAGAGCCTGGCGCGCCTGAATCCGCGGCTGCGGCTGCAGACCCATGCGGTGGCCGCCGACGAGGCGGGCCTGCAGCGCTGGCTGCCCGAGCAGGATCTGGTGCTTGACTGCAGCGACAATCTGCCCACCCGCAACCTGCTGAACCGCCTCTGCCGGGCCCATGGCGTGCCCCTCGTCTCCGGGGCGGCCATCCGCTTCGAGGGGCAGGTGAGCCTGTTCCGTTGGGGTGAGGGCGAGCCCTGCTACGCCTGCCTCAGCAGCCTGTTCGGCGATCAGGGCCACTCCTGCGTCGAGGCCGGGGTGCTGGCGCCGCTGGTGGGGCTGGTCGGCAGCCTGCAGGCCATGGAAGCCATCAAGCTGTGGCTGGGGCTGGGTACGCCGCTGTGCGGTCAGCTGTTGCTCATCGATGGCCTGAGCGGCGAGTTTCGCCGTTTGCGTCTGCCCCGGCGCCCCGATTGCCCGGTGTGTGGCCATCCCCGGGAGGTGACGGGCTCCTGAAGGAGTGTCATCCTGCAGCCGACGGGGCCAGGCCCCGAACCCATTCGGCCCGAGCCGAGACGATAAACTCCGAGCCGCCTCGCCTACGTCTGTCGATAGGGCGTGGCGGCCGAGCGGGCCCTTCCGGGCACCGCGAGGGTCGGCAAAGAAATGCGCCGGCCTCCCGACTTTGGAAAGGTGTTTATGTTGCCATTACAAGATCCGTTTGCGCGGCGGTTTCACTACCTGCGGCTGTCGGTCACCGACGTCTGCAATTTCCGCTGTACCTACTGCCTGCCGGACGGCTACCGCCCCGACGGGCGCAATGCCTTTCTCGGCCTGGCGGAATTGCGCCGGGTGGCGATGGCCTTCGTGGCCATGGGCACCCGCAAGATCCGTCTGACCGGCGGCGAACCCAGCCTGCGGCGCGACTTCGACGACATCGTCGCCAGCCTGGCCGAACTTCCCGGCCTGGAGAAGCTGGCCATGACCACCAACGGTTACCGCCTGAAGCAGCGGGCCGCCCGCTGGCGAGCCGCGGGGCTGACCCACCTCAATGTCAGCATCGACAGCCTGGATCCGCGCATGTTCCATCAGATCACCGGCGAGAATCGCCTGGCGGAGGTGATGGCCGGCCTGGAGGCCGCCCTGGCGGCCGGTTTTGCGTCCATCAAGGTGAATACGGTGCTGCTGCGCCATCTCAACGACCGCGAGCTGGATGACTTTCTGGCCTGGATCCGCCCCTTGCCCATCCAGCTGCGCCTCATCGAACTGATGCAGACCGGAGACATGGACGAGCGCTTCAGCCGTCATCACGTCAGTGGCGAGCCCATCAAGGCGCGGCTGCTGCGCGCCGGCTGGCAGCTGCAGCCTCGTGCGGTCGACGACGGCCCGGCCCAGGTGCTGCGGCATGCCGACTCCCAGGGCGAGGTGGGACTCATCATGCCCTACAGCAAGGACTTTTGCGCCAGCTGCAACCGGCTGCGGGTTTCGGCGCTCGGCAAGCTGCACCTTTGCCTGTTTGGCGAGGGGGGGGTGGCGCTGCGCGAGTTGCTGCAAAGCGATGCCGATCAGCCTGCCCTGATGCGCCGGATCCGGCTAGCCTTGGAAGAGAAGCGGGAGACCCATTTCCTGCACCAGGGCAACACCGGCGCCACGCCCCATCTGGCCTCCATCGGTGGTTAGCCCCCGGAGTAAACATGCGAGGTAACCCATGAACAGTGCAACGATCCAGACGACCGGCGTGGTACTCGCCGGTGGCCGCTCCAGCCGCATGGGGCACGACAAGGCGCTGCTGGCGGTGCAGGGGCAGACCCTGCTGGAACGCGCCTACCGGCTGCTGGCGCGGGTGGGCTGCGATCCCGTCGTGGTGAGCGGCCGCTACGAGGGGTACACCTGCGTGACCGATCCCGGCCAGGGCCCGCTGGTGGGCATCGCCGCCGTGCTCGGCGCCTGTCGGAGCGCCCAGCTGCTGATACTGCCGGTGGACATGCCCTACCTGGGCGAGCGCCAGTTGCAGCGATTGCTGGACGCCGCCCCCGAGGTGAGCCACGGCGTCAGCTACGCCGAGGCACAGTTTCCGCTGCTGCTCAAACCCAATCCCCAGTTGCTGGCCGGGCTGACCGCCCTGCTGGCCGAGGGCACGGATCCCTGCGATCACTCCATCCACGGTTTCTACCAGCGGATGGGCATTCATCTGTTACCCATAGCGGCTGCCGAGCGCGGCTGTTTCGACAATACCAACACGCCCGAACAGTGGCGTGACTGTGTTACCCGACTAGAAAAGGATGCGTCTTCATGAGCCATGCTGTAGCTGAATTCAAACCCCTGAACATCGCCGTACTGACGGTCTCCGACACCCGCAATGCCGAGACCGACACCTCGGGTGCGCTGCTGGTGGCGGGGCTGCAGGCTGCCGGCCACCGGCTGGCGGACAAGCAGATTGTCATCGACGATGTGTATGACATCCGCGCCCGGGTCTCCTGCTGGATAGCCGACAAGCAGATACAGGCGATCCTGGTCACCGGCGGCACCGGCTTCACCGGCCGCGATACCACCCCCGAGGCGGTTTCGGTGCTGTTCGACAAGCAGATCGAGGGCTTTGGCGAGCTGTTCCGTCACCTCTCCTTTGCCGACATTGGTACGTCGACCATCCAGAGCCGCGCCCTGGCCGGCATGGCCAACCGTACCGTCATCTTCTGCATGCCGGGCTCCACCAATGCCTGCCGCACCGCCTGGGAGCAGATCATCGCCCCCCAGCTGGATGCCCGTACCCGTCCGTGCAGCTTCGTGGCCCACCTGGGCTGAGGATGAGCAACATGAGTCAATTGACCCATATCAAGGCCAGTGGCGAGGCCCACATGGTGGATGTCGGCGACAAGCCGCAGAGCCGGCGTGAGGCCCGTGCCGAGGCCTGGGTGCGCATGGCCCCCGCGACCCTGGCGCTGATCCTGAGCGGCGAGCACCACAAGGGCGACGTGTTCGCCACCGCGCGCATCGCCGGCATCATGGCGGCCAAGAAGACCAGCGAGCTGATCCCCCTCTGTCACCCGCTGGCGCTCTCCAAGGTGGAGGTGGAGCTGACGCCGCTGCCGGAGCAGAGCCGGGTGCGTATCGAGACCTTCTGTCGCCTGAATGGTCAGACCGGGGTGGAGATGGAGGCCCTCACCGCCGCCTCGGTGGCGGCACTGACCCTGTATGACATGTGCAAGGCGGTGCAGAAAGACATGGTGATCGAGCAGGTGCGCCTGCTGACCAAGACCGGTGGCAAGTCCGGTGATTTCGAGGCGGAGGTCTGATGCGGGTACTCTTTTTTGCCCAGCTGCGCGAGCTGCTGGGGGTGAGCGAGCTGAGCGTCGTCGAGGCGGTGGCCGATGTCGAGGCGCTGCGCTGCCTGTTGGCGGCCCGGGGCGACCGGTGGGCGCTGGCGCTGGACCCGGACAAGTTGCTGGTGGCAGTCAACCAGACCCTGGTCTCCCGCACCACCCCGCTGCAGGCGGGGGACGAGGTGGCCTTCTTTCCGCCGGTGACAGGAGGCTGACATGGGCGAGAGCGAGATGACGTCGCCGCCATCAGCGGATTGCATTCGGGTGCAGCACGGCGACTTCGAGCTGGCGGCGGAGTATGCCCGCCTGGCCGCCGATCCGGCGGTCGGCGCCGTGGTGAGCTTCGTGGGCAAGGTGCGCGACTTCAATCAGGGCGAACAGGTAAGCGCTCTGTGCCTGGAGCATTATCCCGGCATGACCGAGCGCGCCCTGGCCGATATCGTTGCCAGGGCGCGTGAACGCTGGCCACTGCAAGGCTGCACCCTCATTCACCGGGTCGGCGAACTGGCACTCGGTGAGCAGATAGTGCTGGTGCTGGTCAGCAGCGCCCATCGCCAGGCGGCCTTTGCCGCCTGCGATTTCATCATGGATTACCTCAAGACCCGGGCGCCGTTCTGGAAGAAGGAGCTGACTGCGGATGGTCGCTCGCACTGGGTGGCCGCCCGTGCCAGCGACGAGGCGGCGCTCAACCGCTGGCAGTGAAGGGGCGCACCGGCGCGGTGAAACGCCCCCGCAGGGGGTGAGCCGGGCAATGGATTTTAAATCTTGTGACAATTTAGCAACTTGGAAAGCCCCTACAGATTGGGTCTGGAAATCGGCCGCCATTGCATTACAATGGCGCCCCTTTGCAGACCGGCCTGCTTGAAAAAACATACTAGATAATGTGTGCATTCTGTCACACTATACCCGTATATAGTGTTTTACCCTTGGCCGGCACTGGCTGGCCAGGACGACGCCCTGGCCCCCCGACTCCCCAGCAGCATGCCTGATAGCGCCTTCGACCGAGGGCTCTATGATGGATTCTGCTTTACTGAACATAAGGCTGACTGACGATGGCAAAATCACCTGTGGTTCTGGAAACAGACGCCGATCCCATGACAATCCCCATGCAGGACACCTCGCTGGAGATCTGGGATACCAAATACCGGTTGAAGACCAAGGATGGACAACCGATAGACGGCAGCATCGACGACACCTATCAGCGGGTCGCCCGGGCGCTGGCGGCCCAGGAAGCCGAGCCCGATGCCTGGTTCGGCGAGTTCCTGTGGGCGCTGCGTAACGGCGCCATTCCGGCCGGGCGCATCACTTCCAATGCGGGTGCCTTCGAGCACAAGCCGGCGACCTCCACCATCAACTGCACCGTCTCCGGCACCATCCAGGACTCCATGGACGACATCCTGAACAAGGTGCATGAGGCGGGGCTGACCCTGAAGGCCGGTTGCGGCATCGGCTATGACTTTTCGACGCTGCGCCCGCGCGGCGCCTTCGTCTCCGGTGCCGGTGCCTACACCTCCGGCCCGCTGTCGTTCATGGATATCTACGACAAGATGTGCTTCACCGTCTCCTCCGCCGGCGGTCGCCGCGGTGCCCAGATGGGGACCATGGATGTGCGTCACCCGGACGTGCTGGAGTTCATCCAGGCCAAGCGCGAGGATGGCCGCCTGCGCCAGTTCAACCTCTCCCTGCTCATCACCGAGGAGTTCATCGAGGCGGTGCGCGAGGACAGGGAGTGGACGCTCATCTTCCCCTTCAACAAGAAGGAAGTGGAGCTGGATAAGACGGATCTCTCCGGTGACGATGTGGTCTGGGCCGACTGGCCGACCAAGGAAGGGGTGGTGTTCAACGCCCAGGGGCTGGTGGCCTGCAAGGTCTACAAGCGCATGCCGGCGCGGCGTCTGTGGAACCTCATCATGACCTCCACTTACGACTATGCCGAGCCGGGCTTCATCCTCATCGACAAGGTGAACCAGATGAACAACAACTGGTTCTGCGAGGACATCCGCGCCACCAATCCCTGTGGCGAGCAGCCGTTGCCGCCTTACGGCGCCTGCCTGCTGGGCTCCATCAACCTGACCAAGTTCATCCGCGACCCCTTCACCGAGCAGGCCCACTTCGACTGGCAGCGTTTCCGCAAGCTGGTGGCCGTCTTCACCCGCATGCTGGACAACGTGGTGGAGATCAACCAGCTGCCGCTGGAAAAGCAGCGCCAGGAGATCATGAGCAAGCGTCGCCACGGCATGGGCTTTCTCGGCCTGGGCTCCACCCTGACCATGCTGGGCATCAAGTATGGCTCCGCGGCCTCCGTGGCCTTCACCGAGCAGGTCTCCCAGGAGCTGGCCATCACCGGCTGGAAGGCCTCCCTGGCACTGGCCAAGGAAAAAGGCCCTGCGCCCATCATGAACCAGGAGTTCGAGGTGACCCCCGCGCTGTTGCGCAAGCGCCCCGAGATGGCCCAGGATGGCATCAAGGTGGGCGACAAGGTGCCCGGCCGCATCCTGCACGCCAGGTACAGCCGCTACATGCAGCAGGTGGCCGAGGTGGAGCCCGAGCTGGTGGCCGCGCTGGCCGAGCAGGGGGGGCGTTTCACCCACCACAGCTCCATAGCGCCGACCGGTACCATCTCGCTGTCGCTGGCCAACAACGCCAGCAACGGCATCGAGCCGAGCTTTGCCCATTTGTACACCCGCAATGTCATCCGGGCGGGCAAGAAGAGCAAGGAGAGCGTGGATGTCTACAGCTTCGAGCTGCTCGCCTACCGTGAGCTCATCAACCCCCGGGCCATGCCCTATAGCGAGGACCCCGAGTGCCGGTTGCCGGACTATTTCATCACCGCCGATGACATCAATCCGAGCCAGCATGTGGACATTCAGGCCGCCGCCCAGCGCTGGATAGACTCCTCCATCTCCAAGACGGCCAACGTGCCCACCGACTTCCCCTATGAGCAGTTCAAGGACATCTACATGTATGCCTATGAACAGGGCCTCAAGGGCTGTACCACCTTCCGCTTCAACCCGGAAGCCTTTCAGGGGGTGCTGGTCAAGGAGCAGGATCTGGAGAACACCCTCTACGAATTCACCCTCGAAGACGGCAGCAAGGTGCAGGTGCGGGGCAACGAGGAGATCGAGTATGATGGCGAGATCCACAGCGCAGCCAACCTGTACGATGCCCTGAAAGAAGGCTACTACGGCAAGTTCTAATCGCCTCCCCGTTCGCGGCCTGGTCGCGAACGGCCTCACAGACAAAGTGAAGTGCTGACATGGTCAAGAAAATCGAAAGCAAGATCGTCGCCTACAAGGTCAAGACGAAGGAAGAGCAGGAACAACAGGCCGCCGCCACCGTCGTGCAGATGCACGAGACGGTGCAACGTCCGGAGAAGCTGATGGGCACCACCTACAAGCTGAAGACGCCGGAGCATATCTCCGAGCACTCGCTGTTCATCACCATCAACGACATGGTGCTGAACGAGGGCACGCCTTACGAGATACGGCGTCCGTTCGAGATCTTCATCAACTCCAAGAGCATGGAACACTACCAGTGGATAGTGGCCCTGACCCGCATCATCTCGGCGGTGTTCCGCAAGGGTGGCGACATCACCTTCCTGGTGGAGGAGTTGCGCTCGGTGTTCGACCCGCGCGGCGGCTACTGGAACAAGGGCAAGTATGTGCCCTCGCTGATCGCCGAAATCGGCAACGTCATCGAGCAGCACCTGCGGGATATCGGCATGCTGAAGAACAGCGGCCTCGACGAGCACCAGAAGCAGTTCCTAGCCGACAAGCAGGCCGAGTTGAGTGTCCAGAGTCCGGACGCCGACGAGGTCAGCAGCTTCCCGGCCACCGCCATCCTCTGCTACAAGTGCCACGCCAAGGCCGTGGTGCAAAAAGATGGCTGCCTGACCTGCCTCAATTGCGGCGATTCCAAGTGCGGTTGAGATCGGACGGCCATAGTGAGAGCACACACCGGAGCCTTGGGCTCCGGTTTTTTTTCGGTGCGGCCAGGGCGGCAAGGCCCCGGGCTTCTCTCGCCACAGCAGAAAAATCATCCCTGCGGGCCTTCAGCCTGGGGGCTGAACGGGTATAGTGATGATCTATCCATGGGGGCAAGGAAGGCGATGGCATGAAACAGATATTCAAGAAGATGATGCTGGGGCTCTATGCCCTGTTGTTGCTGGTGTCGGGGCTGTGGCTGGATCACTATCTGCCCGAAAAGACCCTGGTCAGCATCACCGGGGTGGAGGTCAAGCGGGTGGACAAGGATGGCCCCATAGGGCGGGATAATCCGGCGGACGGCCCCACCACCGATGTGTACTACATCTACACAGAGCGGGCCGGCGAGAAGATACGGGTGTTCCGCAACGAGGACACTGGCTGGGGCTGGCCGCCCTACTTCAAGTTCAATTCGGCGGATCTGCAGGCCAAGGCCAAGTCCATGGAGTTCGAAAAGCGGCTGGCGCGCATCACCTCCTATGGCTGGCGCATCAACATGCTCTCCCGGTTTCCCAATGTCACCGACATCGACACAGTGGATGGCCCTGAGGCGTCCACCTTCAGTTTTTGGCGCTGGTTCTGGTTTCTTATCTGGGCCGGGGCCATGGGGTGGTTGGCACTCTGGGGCTGGCGTCGCGGCTGGCAGAACGCCTGATGTGGCGCCGCACGGCTTCCGGCAGGGAGTCGGCGGCGAGTCGAGGGGGGGCTGGCCGTTGCGGCCGGCCCCATCGTCGTCATCCGGGCGGTGCAGGCTGGTTGAAAATTAATCCAACTCTCTGAGTAAAAACATTTTTTCTTGAAGTGGCCCCGCGACTGGACAGTGCGGATGTTGTGGCCCGCAGTTGGGAGGCGTAGGGTTAAGGCAGGGTTTCACCCTCTGCTGGTGCTGTCATTGACATGACGCTGTCATGGCTCGGATCCCCGTCCTGCAAGGAGACTGCCTATGGACCACGATGCTCGCAAGCTGTTCATCCTCGATACCAACGTGTTGCTCCACGAACCTCTCGCCATCTACTCCTTCGAGGAGCACGACGTCATGGTGCCCATGACGGTGCTCGAGGAGCTGGATAACATCAAGGATCGCCAGAAAGACGTCAGCCGTGAGGCGCGGGTCGCCATCCGCACCCTGGAGGATCTATTCCGCGATGCCACGCCGGAGCAGATCGCCGCCGGGGTCGGCCTGGCGGGCAGGGCCGGTGCCACCTGTTCGGGACATGTCAGCATTTTTGCCGATCACCATCTGCCCGATGGCGAAGAGGTGTTCACCAACAAGGAGAATGACAACCGCATCATCAATGCCGCCCTCTACCTGCAGAAAACCCGATCGCAGGAGGTGGTGCTGGTGACCAAGGACATCAACATGCGCCTCAAGGCCAAGGGTGCCGGCCTGCAGCATGTGGAGGATTACCGCACCGACCAGCTCATCGACGACATTCGCCTGCTGGCCAAGGGATTCCAGAATCTGCCCGGGCAGTTCTGGGATGGGGTGGGCGAGTGCGAGAGCCTCAGCCAGGGGCGGGATGTCGTGCACTGGATTGATGCCGACCTGTTGCCCGAGGCGCACCTGCATCAGTATCTGGTGGACGACTCGGACACCTTTGCCGCCCGGGTGATCGCCCGCGATGGCAAGCGGATACAGATCAAGGATATCGGTCGTGAACGGTTGATGGCACGCCATGCCTGGGGGGTGCACCCCAAGAATGTCTATCAGGCCATGGCGCTGGATGCGCTGCTGGATCCGACCCTGGATTTGGTGATCCTGACCGGTCCCGCCGGTTGCGGCAAGACCCTGCTGGCCATGGCGGCGGCGCTGGAGCTGGTCATAGAGCGCGGCATCTATGAACGTATCATCGTCACCCGCAACACGCCGGAAATTGCCGAGAGCATCGGCTTTCTGCCCGGTACCGAAGAGGAAAAAATGCTGCCCTGGCTGGCGGCGGTCACCGATACCCTCGAAGTGCTGCACAAGCATGACGAGAGCAAGGAGGGCTCCATGCACTACATCATGGAGAAGGCCAACATCCAGTTCAAGTCGGTCAATTTCATGCGCGGACGCAGCCTGCAGAACACCTTCGTGCTGCTGGACGAGTGCCAGAATCTGACCGCCTCCCAGCTCAAGACCATCATCACCCGCTGCGGCGAGGGTACCAAGCTGGTCTGCTCCGGTAACCTGGCCCAGATCGACTCCAATTACCTGACCGCGGTCACCTCGGGGCTCACCTACATAGTGGAGCGCTTCAAGGAGTTCGACGGCAGCGCCAATGTGTATCTGAACGGGGTGTTGCGCAGCCGCCTGGCCTCCTTTGCCGAGGAAAATCTCTAACCCGGCGCATCCTGGTGCGTCTTGACCGGCATGGCCTGCCCCAGATAGCGGGCCATGCCGTCGGTGGGCGGGTGCTCCAGCGCCTCCAGCCCGGCCACGAAGCGGATCTCTCCCTGCTCCAGGAAGGCCAGCCGGTCGGCGATCAGGCGTGCATCCTCGGGATGGTGGGAGATAAGCAGCACGCCGATGTGCTGCTCGCGTGCCAGCTGACGCACCTCCGCCAGCATCTCCCGGCGCAGGGCCGGATCCAGCGCCGAGAAGGGTTCATCCAGCAGCAGGAAGGGTTGCTGGCGCACCAGGCAGCGCGCCAGGGCCACCCGCTGCTGCTGGCCGCCGGAGAGCTGGCCGGGCAGGCGCGTCAGGTAGTCACCGATGCCCAGGCGCCGCGCGGCCGTGTCGATCCGCTGGCGCTGCGCTGGCGTCAGACGCAGGCCGGGGTCCAGCCCCAGGGCGATGTTCTGGTACACCGTCAGGTGCAGGAACAGGTTGTTGCTCTGGAACAGGCTGGTGAAGGGGCGTCTCGCCGGCGGCAGTCCCAGCAGATCCTGGCCGTCGAGGTGCAGGCTGCCGCCAGCGGGGGGCAGAAACCCCGCCAGCAGGCTGAGCAGGGTGGACTTGCCGGCGCCGCTGGGTCCCAGCAGCACCAGTATCTCGCCGCGCTCCAGCCGCAGCGTAAAGCGAAACGCCATGCCGGGGACCTGGTAGCGCAGGTCATCCAGTGCCAGCATTCTTGCCTCCTATGCCTTTTTCGGTGAGCCACAGCAAGGCCAGGCTGAGCAGCAGCAACAGCAGCGCCGTGGCCGCCGCCTCTTGCAGCCGGTAACTGCCCAGCTGCTGGAACAGCAGCCAGGGCAGGGTCTTGAGATCCTCGCTGCCGAACATCGCCACGGCGCCCAGATCCCCGAGGGAAAAGATCATGGCCAGCCCGAAGGCGCGCCCCAGAGGCCGGCGCAGCAGCGGCCACTCCAGCCAGCGCCAGCGAGCCCAGCCCTGCAGTCCCAGGCCGTCGGCCAGGCGATCATACTGGCGGGCCACCAGCTGCATGGGCTGGCTCAGGGTCCGCAGGCTGTAGGGCAGGGCCGCCAGGGCATTCAGCAGCACCACCAGATACCAACCCAGCGCGAACACATCGGCCACCGGTTGCAGCAGGATGAACAGGCCGGTGGCCAGCACCAGGGTGGGCAGCAGCAGGATCAGCGAGCCCAGGGACTCCAGGACGCCGGCCGCCAGGGGTTGTTCGCGTCGCAGTCGCAGGTGACGGCATGTCAGCAGCAGCGCCAGGCTCAGCAGCAGTGCCAGGCTGGCCGCGGCCAGGCTGATACCGAGCGATGTCAGGGTGCTGTGCCACAGCAGCGGTGCCTGCAGGCTCTCCAGCAGGCGGGGCGTCAGACCGCTTATCAGGATGGCCAGTAGCGGCGGCAGGAAGAGGCCCAGAGCCAAAGTCAGGCTGCAGGCATCTTCGAGGCGGGCGCTGATGGCGTGGCGATCCGGCCGCAGGCCGGGGTGTGGCTCCGGCGGTACTTCGGGGCTGGCGGCGGCGCGGCGCGGGTGCAGCAGCAGCACGCCGCCGGAGAGCAGCAGTTGCCACAGCGCCAGCCGCCCCGCCGTGCCCAGATCGAAATCGAAGCGCAGCGCCTGGTAGATGGCCACCTCCAGGGTCGTGGAGCGGGGGCCGCCACCCAGGGCCATGATGGTGGTGAAGCTGGTGAAGCAGAGCATGAAGATGAGGCTTATCAGCGCCGGTAACTGGGGTCTCAGGCTTGGCCACTCCAGCAGGCGGAACAGTTGGTGGTTGGAAAGCCCCAGCTGGCTGGCCAGCCGCCAGTTGGCCTCGGGAATGCGCTCCAGGGCATGCAGGCTCCAGCGGGCGGCCAGCGGCATGTTGAAAAAAACATGCGCCAGCAGTATGCCGGGCAGGCCGAACAGGTAGGCCGGCAGGGTCAGGCCGAGGTGCTGGCCTGCCTGCTGGATCCAGCCGCCGTAGCCATGCACCGCCACCAGCCCGAACAGGGCGATGAGCACCGGTAGCACCTGGGAGAGGCTGAACAGTTGCAGCAGCAGTGCGCGGCCCGGGAAGCGGCGCCGGTGCAGGGCGCGCGCCACCGGCAGGGCCAGCGCCAGACTCAGCAGGGTAGAGAGCAGTGCCTGCTCGAGGCTGAACCAGAGCACCCGTTGCAGGTAGGGATCCTGCCACAGGGTGCCCCGGGAGAGCGGCGTATGACTCAGCAGGGCCAGCAGAGGCCCGCCCGCCACCCCCAGCAGCAGGGCGCCGGTCAGGGCGCCCGGCAACCACCAGTAGCGGCGTGGCATCGGCTTAACGGCTGACGGCCTGCAGCCACTCTTGCACCCAGCTCTTGCGATCCCGGGCGATGGCGGACTCGGAGAGGCTCAATGTCCTGGCGGGCAGTTCATCCTGATTGAAGCCGGCGGGCAGCGGCACCCGGGTGACGGGATACATCCAGTTGCCGGTGGGGATCAGCTGCTGGAACTCATCGCTCAGCATGAACTGCATGAATTGCCGGGCCAGTTCGGGCTGGCGGGCGCTCTTCAGGCGTGCCGCCACCTCGACCTGACGGTAATGGCCCTCGTCGAACTGGGCGGCCCGGTACTGCTGTTTCTGCTCGGCGATGCGGTGGTAGGCCGGCGAGCTGGTGTAGGAGAGCACCAGGTCGGCCTGGCCATCGAGGAACATGCCGTAGGCCTCGCTCCACCCCTTGGTCACGCTGACGGTGTGGCCGGCCAGCTGGCGCCAGGCGGCGGGAGCCTCTTTGCCGAAGACCGCCTTCATCCACAGCAGCAGCCCCTGGCCCGGGGTGCTGGTCCGCGGATCCTGGTAGAGGACCCGCAGATCCTGCCTTGCCACCAGTTCCTTGAGGCTCTTGGGCGGCGTGCTGAGGTGACGGCTGTCGTAGACAAAGGCAAAGTAGCCGTAGTCGAAGGGCAGGAAGGTGGCATCCTGCCAGCCACCCGGCAGGCTCAGGGGCGCGAGGCTCACCTCATGGGGGGCGAACAGGCCGCTGGCCCGGGCCTCGGCCAGCATGCCGTCATCCATGCCGATGACCAGATCGGCCTTGCTGTGCTTGCCCTCCAACTTCAGGCGATTGAGGATGGCGACGCCGTCGTCCAGGGCAACGAATTTCAGATCACAGTCGCAGCGGGCTTCGAAGGCCTCCTCGACCTTGGGCCCCGGGCCCCAGTCGGAGGCAAAGGAGCTGTAGGTGTAGACGGTGAGGGTGTCACCGGCGGCCCAGACCGGTGATGCCAGCAGGCCGGCCAGCAGCAGTGAGGTGAGTCGACGCATGTGAGGCTCCTTGGATGAGAGTGACGGCGAGCGTCATGAGGCCGCAGGGCTCGGGAATGGCCATCGGCGGGGGCATCTGCCCGCCTGGGCGAGCAACATCTTCATTGTATTGGCCTTTCATGGCTAATGCCAGATGGCGGCACCGCCTGATGGCTGTAGTGGCCGGCCGCCAGGTGGCGGCGACTCTGCTCGCCCAGCTGCCCGGGCGGCAAGGTGGCGGGCCCGGCGGGCTCCAGCAACAACAGTGGTTTGCCGGCCAGCATCAGGGTGTCGTCGCCGGCGTGTGGCGGCAGCGCCACGCCGAGCAGGGCATGCTCCGGTACCAGCAGCAGGTTCACCGGCAGTTGTGGATAGAGGCCGCGCACCAGGCTCGCCAGCAACACCACCTTGCTGTCGCAATCCCCGCCGTTTTGGGCCAGCAACTCGCGGGGCAACAGGAAGCCCAGTCCCGCCTGGGGGCCGGCGCTTTCCCCGGTTCGGTAGGGAATGGATTGCACGAAGTCCAGCAGCAGAGCCAGGTTATGACGCATGCCGGCCGTGTCAGTGCGGGCCGGCGCGCCCCGGGGCTGATCTACTATGATGCCGGCCAGCGGTGTCATCTCCGGGCTGAGTGCCTGGATCAGGCGGCTGTAATCAATCTGGATCCACGCTGCCCCGGCGCTATCCGGGCGTGACATGAAATAGTGCTGCCGCAGATAGTCGTCCAGCCGCCGCTGGCGCTGCGGGGCCAGCCACTGGCGGACCGCCTGCAGTTGCGCCTGTGTCGAAGCCATGAATTCCAGTTGCCACGATTGCGCGCGCCGCTGCAACCTGAAGCTGACGTCCGGGTAGCGCTGACGGGCATCGCGCAGCAGTGTCTGGTAAATATGGGCATCCGCCCGGGCGGGATGCCAGGGACTC
>JBFHKO010000041.1:0-14424 GCA_041595355.1 Aeromonadaceae bacterium | reverse complement strand
ATGGCCTTCACGCCCTGCTTGGCAAAGGTGGTGTAGGGAGCATCGCTCATGTTGCCGTAGCCGTAGACCACTTCCACCGGCGCCAGCTGGCTGATCTTGTCGATGTTGAATTCGGAGCCGGTGGTGTGGCGCTTGACCGGCGCGCGGAACCAGTAGTTCTTGCCCTCGACGATCATGCCCAGCGGCCCCCAGGGGCTCTGGAAGGCGTTGACGTGGATGTTCACGCTCTTGGACAAGTCACGGCCGGTGAAGATGTCGTCGTTCATGGCGACCAGTACGCCCTTGCCCTTGGCATCGGCGCTGGCGGCCAGGGAGACGGCGTCATACAGGTTCAGGGTGCCGTCGGCGGACATGGCGGTGCCCGGGCGCATGGAGCCCACCACCACCACCGGCTTGTCGCTGGGGATCACCAGGTTCAGGAAGAAGGCGGTCTCCTCCAGGGTGTCGGTGCCATGGGTGATGACCACGCCGTCCACGTCCTTCTGCTTGAGCAGGGAAGAGACACGCTTGCCCAGGGCCAGCAGGTTGTCGTTGGTAAAGTTCTCGGACGGGATCTGGAACACCTGCTCACCGCTCACGTCGGCGACGTTCTTCAGCTCCGGCACGCTGGCGATCAGCTGATCTACCGGCACCTTGGCGGCCTTGTAGGAGGCACTATTGGCGGTGCTGGCACCGGCGCCAGCGATGGTGCCGCCGGTGGCCAGAATGACCACATGGGCCTTGGCGAAGGCGAGGGTGGACGAGGCCAGCAGCGCGGCGGTGACCACCAGACGAGTGCACTGGCGAGTGAAGTGAAGTTGCATGGAAAGTCTCCTGATTGTTTGTTTGCACTGACGGGCCGGTTCAAGGGGGGGCCGTCGTCAAGCGAGAGCGAACGTCCCGCTCGCTGATCAGAAAGTTGCAACCGGGATGCCAGATTTCCTCTTTTCACTTAAGGCATTGTTTTTAAATAAAAAGACTGCCAATGGGGCCTGTGATCTGGCAGGCAAGGGCTATAACCCCGGGAATGGCCTGGGGCAGGTCTTGAAAATTAACCATTTAAAATCAAAGCGTTGTATTGACGCTCCCCGGTTATGGCCCGTCCGTGGGGTTATAGGGGGTTATAGGGGCAGGGCAGGCCGCTTGCGCGCCATCATCCTGGAGACAAGGGCGCCCACGCGCTTTTTGCGGCATCCGCGCGGCGCTGACCGAGGCGGGGGTAGCCGTCCGGGCGCTCTGGCGCCACTTTTTCGCTCCCTTGGGTGAGGTGGCCATGGCGGCAGGCCGCTTCGGCTTGGAAGCAAAGCGGCCGGGACGAGACACCGCTGTTTGGTCCGGGGGCCCCGGCGGGTATAATCGCCACCACTGTACAAATTCTCAGGAGTGGTGATGGACGTCTCGAGTCTGCTCGATGGCCTCAACGACAAGCAGCGCGAAGCGGTCGGCGCGCCGCTCGAAAACCTGCTGGTGCTCGCCGGTGCCGGTAGCGGCAAGACCCGGGTGCTGGTGCACCGCATCGCCTGGCTGCTGGAGGTGGAGCGGGCGGCACCCTCGTCCATTCTGGCCGTCACCTTCACCAACAAGGCCTCTGCCGAGATGCGCGGGCGCATCGAGCGGCTGCTGGGCAGCCACCTGGGCATGGGGCGCGGCGGCCTGTGGATGGGCACCTTTCATGGCCTGGCTCACCGCCTGCTGCGCGCCCATCACCTGGAGGTAGGGTTGCCCCAGGATTTTCAGATCCTGGATGCCGACGATCAGTTGCGTCTCATCAAGCGGGTGATCCGCTCGCTGGAGCTGGACGAGAAACAGTGGACGCCCCGCGCCGTGATGAGCTTCATCAACGGCAAGAAGGACGAGGGGCTGCGGCCCCGCGACATCGAGACCTTTGGTGATGTGGTGGCGCGTACCTACCTGCGTCTCTACCAGAGCTACCAGGAGACCTGCGATCGCGCCGGGCTGGTGGACTTTGCCGAGCTGCTGCTGCGCGCCCACGAGCTGTGGCTGACCCGCCCCCACATCCTGGCCCATTATCAGCAGCGTTTCCGGCACATACTGGTGGACGAGTTCCAGGACACCAACGCCATCCAGTACGCCTGGATCCGGCTGCTGGCCGGGGAGCAGAGCCGGGTGATGATCGTCGGCGACGACGATCAGTCCATCTATGGCTGGCGCGGCGCCCGGGTCGAAAACATCCAGCACTTCCTGCGCGACTATCCCGGCGCGCGCACCATCCGCCTGGAGCAGAACTACCGCTCCACCGCCACCATCCTCAAGGCCGCCAACCGCCTCATCGCCAACAACGCCGAGCGGCTGGGCAAGGAGCTGTGGACCCAGGGCGCCGAAGGGGAACCCATCGCCGTCTATGCCGCCTTCAACGAGGTGGACGAGGCGCGCTTCGTGGTCGGCCGCCTCAAGGCCTGGCGCGACGAGGAGGGCGGCTCGCTGGCCGACTGCGCCCTCCTCTACCGCAACAACGCCCAGTCGCGGGTGCTGGAAGAGGCGCTGATGCAGGAGCGGCTGCCCTACCGCATTTACGGCGGGCTGCGCTTCTTCGAGCGCCAGGAGATCAAGGATGCCCTGGCCTACCTGCGCCTGCTGGGCAATCGCGGCGATGACGCCGCCTTCGAGCGGGTGGTCAACACTCCCACCCGGGGCATCGGTGAGCGCACCCTGGGGCTCATCCGCGAGGCGGCGCGGGAGCGTGAGCTCAACCTCTGGCAGGCGGCCTGGCAGCTGTGCGAGCAGAAGGTGCTGGCCGGACGCGCCGCCTCGGCGGTGCGCCAGTTCCTGGCCCTCATCGGCCAGCTGGACAGCGACACCCGTGCCCTGCCGCTGCATGTGCAGGTGGACCGGGTGCTGCAGGCCAGCGGCCTCTGGGGCATGTACCAGCAGGAAAAGGGCGAGAAGGGGCAGTCGCGCATCGAAAACCTGGAGGAGCTGGTCAACGCCACTCGCCAGTTCCAGCCTGGCGAGGATCAGCTGGAGATGAGCCCGCTGACGGCCTTCCTGTCCCATGCCGCGCTGGAGGCCGGCGAAGCCCAGGCCGATGCCTTCGAGGAGGCGGTGCAGCTGATGACCCTGCACAGCGCCAAGGGGCTGGAGTTTCCGCTGGTGTGCATGGTGGGGGTGGAGGAGGGGATGTTTCCCAGCCTGCAGGCCGCCGAGGAGCCCGGGCGCATGGAAGAGGAGCGCCGGCTCTGCTACGTGGGCATGACCCGCGCCATGCGCAAGCTTTACATGACCCATGCCGAGAGCCGGCGCCTCTACGGCAAGGAGATGTACCACAGACCCAGCCGCTTCCTGAAGGAGCTGCCGGAGGAGTGCCTGCAGGAAGTGCGGCTGCGCACCCAGGTGAGCTGGGCCCAGCCGGCCGCCAGCCAGAGTCGTTTCAGCCAGAGCCTGGTGCAGGAGCGCTTCGAGGAGACCGGCCTGCGCCTCGGCCAGCGGGTTCGCCACCCCAAGTTCGGCGAGGGGGTGGTACTCAATTACGAGGGCAGCGGCCCCCAGAGCCGGGTGCAGGTCAACTTTGCCAACGCCGGCAGCAAGTGGCTGGTGCTGGCCTACGCGCGCCTGGAGGCACTCTGAGGCGTGGCCTCGATGTCCCAGTGCGGGGCCACCGAGTCGCGCAGGCAGAGCCTGCCGTTGAAGGGCGGTAGCGGTGTCAGCGGCTCCCCGGCGGCCAGGCGCAATGCCTGGGTAAAGGCAGTCTCGGTCATCGCGGTGACGGGCAGGTGCACGGTGGAGAGCGGCGGGTTCATGAATGCGGCCGAGGGGTCGTCGTCGAAGCCGAATACCGACACATCCTCGGGAATGCGCAGTCCGGCTTCCTGCAGCGCCCGATAGGCTCCCATCGCCATGTCGTCGTTGCAGGCAAACAGGGCGGTGAACGGGTGGCCGCTGGCCAGCAGCGCCTTGCACTGCTGGTAGCCACCGGACACCAGGAAGTCCCCCTCGGCCACCAGGGCCGGATCGGCCTCCAGGCCGGCGTCCTGCAAGGCTTGCCGGTAGCCCTGTAGCCGTGCCTGGGCGGTGGGGTAGTTGATGGCGCCGCCGGTGATGCAGGCGATGCGCCTGTGTCCCTGTCCGAGCAGATGGGCGACCACCTGCTGCGCGGCGTCCTCCTGCTGAAACAGCACGCAACGCTCCGGCGCGCCATTCACCTTGCGGTTCATCACCACCAGCGGCACCGGCAGCTCGCGCAGCAGCCGCTCCAGTTCGCGCTCCGGCATGTGGCGGCTGTAGAGCACGATGGCGTCGCAGCAGCGGTCCACCAGCATGTCGAGGGCCTGCAGTTCGCGCCGGGGATCGTCATGGCCGTCGGTGACGATGAGTTGCTTGCCGGCCAGCTCGCAGCTCAGCGCGGCCTGCTTCAGCAGTCGGCCGAAATAGGGGCCATCGAAATTGGACACCACCAGCCCCAGGGTGTTGGAGCGCTGGTTGGCCAGCGCCTGGGCCAGACTGTTGGGGCGGTAGTCGAGTTCCTGCATCGCGCGGAACACCGCTTCGCGGGTACTCTCCTTGACTTGCCCGGTGTTGTTCAGCACCCGGGATACCGTGGCCTTGGAAACCCCGGCGCGTTTGCAGACATCCAGCATGGTGGCCATGGTCGGGTTACTCTCCTTGAGGCGGCGTTACGGGAACAACCGCCAAGAATGATGGGGATGAGGGGGCCAGCGTCCGGAACATGGCGCCGGCTCTCCGGTCAGCGTATCAAGAAAAAGCCCGGCTTGCAGGCCAGGCTTGTCGTATTACAGCTGTTCGCCGTGGGTGCGAATCACATTTTGGTACCAGCCGAAGCTGAGCTTCTTCTTGCG
The DNA here is from genome assembly GCA_041595355.1 of Aeromonadaceae bacterium. GTDB lineage: Bacteria > Pseudomonadota > Gammaproteobacteria > Enterobacterales > Aeromonadaceae > JBFHKO01. Next base: position 9,631 of record JBFHKO010000041.1, on the reverse strand, counting down.
GGCCAGCTGGTTCTCCCGGTCCACGTAGATGAAGCCGTACTGCTTCTGGTAGCCATTCAGCCAGGAGAGCAGATCGATGAACGACCAGGGATAGTAGCCGCGCACATCCGCCCCCAGGCGGATGGCTTCACCCGTGGCCTCGATGTGATCGCGCAGGTAGTCGATGCGCGGCTGGTCCAGGATCTCGCCATTGACGATGGGATCCTTGGCGCCGAGGCCGTTTTCGGTAATGTAGATGGGCACCTCGCCGTAGCGGTTGCGTACGCGCAGGATGGCATCGGTGAGCCCCTGGGGGTAGATCTCCCAGTCCCAGTCGGTATAGACGCCATTGGGGTTGCGCACGAACTTGAACAGGCCGCGAAAGCCTGGCTCGGAACCCGAGCCTTTTTCCCCGCTGGTGTTGATGTCGAAGCCGTCGACATCCGCATTGGCGGCCACCATCTCGCGCTTGTAGTAGTTGAGGCCGATGAAGTCGCAGATATTGTTCTTCAGCAACTCGGCATCACCGGGCTCGAAACGTGGCACGCCGAAGGCCTGCCGGGTCGTGGCCAGCAGCTCGGGCGGGTATTCGCCCTTGAGCACCGGGTCGAAGAACCAGTGGGTGAAGGCGCCCTCGGCCAGGGCGCAGGCCGCCACATCTTCCGGCTGGTCGCTGATGGGATCATGAGGCTGCATCACGTTGACGAAACCGATCTGGCCCTTGATCTGCATCTGGCGGAAGCTTTCCACCGCCCGGGCGTGGGCCATGAACACATGGTGACAGGCCTGAATGCCCTTGACCGGATCCTTGAGCTTGGGCGGATGCTGGCCGGTGATGTAGCCCATGCCGATGAAGACCACGGCCTCGTTGAAGGTGGCCCACAGCTCCACCCGGTCGCCGAAGCGTTCGTAGCAGAGGCGGGCGTAGGCGTCGAAGGCATCCACTATTTCGCGGGATTCCCAGCCACCGAACTCATCCTGCAGCGCCTGGGGCAGATCCCAGTGATAGAGGGTGAGCATCGGCTTGATGCCATATTTCAGCAGTTCGTCGATGAGATCGCTGTAGAACTGCACGCCAGCCTCGTTGACCTCGCCGCGTCCCTTGGGCAGCAGACGCGCCCAGGAAACGGAAAAGCGGTAGCTCTGCATGCCCAGTTCGGCCATCAGCGCCACGTCTTCCTTGTAGCGGTGATAGTGATCGGCGGCCACGTCGCCGTTGGTGCCCATGTAGGTGGTGCCGGGCAGGTGGGAGTAGACATCCCAGTTGGAGAGCCCCTTGCCATCGGCATCGTGGGCCCCCTCTACCTGGTAGGCGGCCGAAGCCGCCCCCCACAGGAAATCTTTCGGAAATACACTCATGCTACCTGTTCCTCGCAGAGGGTGTGGTTCTGGCGCAGGCGATGCAGCTCGATGAGCTCCTCGACCAGTTCCCGGGCCAGCATGGAGGTCATGATGTGGTCCTGGGCATGGACCATCACCAGATTCACCGGCACCTTGCCCTCGCCTTCATCCAGACCGATGAGCTGGGTCTGTACGCCGTGGGCCCGCTTGGAGGCCGCCGTGGCCTCCGCCAGCAGCGGCTCTACCTGCGCCCAGTCGCCCCGCTTGGCGGCGTAGAGGGCCTGCATGGCACAGCTGCGGGCTTCGCCGGCATTGATGATGAGTTCCATGACGGTGGTTTCAATATCCATGTTCATTGCTCCGTAAAGTGTGGTGTCAGGCGGCGCTGGGCTCGGCGTTCAGTACCGGGGCATTGGCGGCTTCATCAGCCAGCAGCTGCTTCTCGTAGACCCGGAAGAAGGGGTAGTAGATGAGCAGGTCCAGCACGATCAGGCCGAGCACCATCAGGCCGTTGCTGTACTGCCAGCCGGCGCTCCAGGCGGCACCGATGGGCGCCGGTGCGGTCCAGGGCACCAGGGAGATCACCTTGCCGATGAGACCGGTGTTGGCGGCCGTGTAGGCGATGGTGGCGTTGATCATGGGCGTGAACACGAAGGGGATGAACAGCACCGGGTTCATGACGATGGGGCTGCCGAAGATCACCGGCTCGTTGATGTTGAAGCAGGCCGGCACCAGACCCAGCTTGCCGATGGAGCGCAGGTGGGCAGACTTGCTGCGCAGGTAGAGCAGCACCAGGGCGAAGGTGGCACCCGAGCCGCCCAGCACGATGAAGAAGCTCCAGAACCCCTCGATGAAGATGTGCGGCAGCGGCTGACCGGCGGCCAGGGCATCCTGGTTCAGGCCCAGGTTGACCAGGAAGAAGGGCGCCATGATGCCACCGACGATGGCCGCGCCGTGAATGCCGGCAAACCAGAGGGCATGGGCCAGGAAGGTGGCAAACAGGATGGCCGGCAGTGAGTCGGAGGCCGAGATCAGCGGCTTGAATATTGCCATGATGGTTTCCGGCAGCAGCATGTTGAACTGGCTCTGCAGGAACAGGTTCAGCGGGTAGAGGGTCAGAATGACCACCAGCGCCGGAATGAGCATGTTGAAGGACTGGCGGATCTTCTCCGGTACCTGTTCGGGCAGCTTGATGCCGATGTTGCGCTCTTTCAGGAAGCGGCACAGCTCGGTGACATAGATGCCGACAATGATGGTGGTGAAGATGCCGGTGCCGCCCAGATAGGAGGCCGGCAGTGCCCCTTCCTTCAGCGGTGCGGCGATGAGCAGAAAGGTCATCAGCGACAGCATGGAGGTCGGGAAGGGATCCAGCTTGTAGCTTTGGGCCAGGTTATAGGCGATGCCGGCACTGATGTAGCAGGCCATGATGCCCATGGTCATGTTGAAGGGGGTCATGATCTCGTTGAAATACTGCTTGGACATGCCAAGCCACCACTGCCCGAAGGCAAAGGTGGTCTCCGCCGAGAAGGGCGGGAAGGCAAAAACCAGCAGGAAGGAGCCGACGATCATGAAGGGCATGGCGCCGATGAAACCGTCGCGCACCGCCATGATGTGCCGCTGGCTGGCGATCCGGCCGGCGATGGGTGAAATGGTGTTGTCGATGAAGTCGAAAAAGGCGTTGGACATGGTGGTCTTCCCGTTAGTCAGTTAATCAGCGCCAGGGCGTCGGCCAGGATCTTGTCGCCGCGCATCATGCCGTAATCCATGCTGTTGATGACGGCGATGGGCTTGCCCTGCGCCTCGGCCTTGGCCTTGAACTCGGCAAGCTTGTATTTGATCTGCGGCCCCAGCAGGCAGCAGTCGTACTGCGGCAGCGTGGCGTCGAACTCCTCCATGGCCACGGCAGTAATGTCCACCTCGAGACCTTGTTGGGTGGCGGCCTGTTTCATCTTGTTGACCACCATGCTGGTGGACATGCCGGCAGCGCAGCACAGAAATATCTTGATCATGCGTCCTCCTGGGAACCTGGGTTGAGTCAAGTGACGGTTGAACTATAAGTGCACTGGAAACCGGTTGCAGTAACCGGTTTCATGTTTGTGCGCAATTTGTGACCCGGCTGGCAAAAGGTCCCTTTTCAGTCGAGGGGCCATTCGGTGGCTCATTTGTCGAGACGAGCGCAGAAGGTGCTCCAGGTGGAATGTCCATCCGCGGCGCAGTGACTTTAGGTCAGGGGCAGGGCAAAATCAGCGTTTTAATCGGGTGACGGCCGCTTGGGCCGCGGAAACAGGAACCCCCTGCATGCACCTTGTCAAGGAACGTTTCCGTCTGCTGGCGGGTATCTGTCTGCTGCTGTCACTGGGCTTCGTGACCACCAACCTGGCCAGCTACCTGGTATCGCGGGATACCGTTCGCGATCGGTTCGGTGAGCAGACCCTGGTGCTGGCCGGCGACAACATCTACTCCGAGATCCAGAAGGACATACTGAGGCCCATCTTCATCTCGTCGCTGATGGCCCAGGACACCTTCCTGCGCGACTGGATGCTCTCCGGCGAGGTGGATCAGACCCAGATAAGCCGCTATCTGGCGGAGATCAAGCACCGTTACGGCACGGTGAGCAGCTTTCTGGTGTCGGAGCGCAGCCGGCGCTACTACTACGGCGGCGGCCTGCTCAAGGAGATTTCGGAGTCCGAACCCCGGGATAAGTGGTATTTCCGGGTGCGCGACATGCAGCCCGAGCACGAGATCAATATCGACCCGGACATGGCCAACCGGGATACCCTGACGGTATTCATCAATCACAAGGTGCACGACTATGCCGGCCAGTTCATCGGTGCCACCGGCGTGGGCCTGACCCTGGACAAGATAGTGACGCTCATCGAACACTATCAGCAGCGTTTTGACTGCCGCATCTACTTCGTCGATCGCCAGGGGCAGCTGCGGCTGATGGGGCCGACGGTGGAGGCCGGGCTGTTGCATCAGCGGGCGGGCATGTCGGCGCTGCTGCCCAGCATACTGGCGGTCGGCAACGAGCCGCATACCCTGGAGATGGAGCTTGACGATCAGGCGACCCTCATCAGTGCCCGGCATATCCCGGAGCTGGACTGGTTTCTGGTGGTCGAGCATGCGGAGGGGGATGAGGTGCGCCCCTTGCGGCAGATGTTCTGGATCAACCTGCTGGTGAGCACCCTGGTGACACTGCTCATACTGGGGTTGCTGCTGCTGACGGTGAACCGCTTCCAGCGGCGCCTGGCATGGCAGGCCAGCCGCGACAGCCTGACCGGTTGCCTGAACCGGCAAGCCTTCGAGCGGTTGTTCGAGGAGGCGGTGCTGCGGGCCGGCCGGCGCCAGCACCGCCTCAGCGCCCTGCTGCTGGATGTGGATCACTTCAAGCGGATCAACGACCGGCATGGCCACCTGGTGGGCGATGCGGTGCTCAAGCGCCTGACACAGACCCTCGGCCTGCAGGTGCGCGAAGGCGACAACCTGGCCCGCTGGGGCGGGGAGGAGTTCATCCTGCTGCTGGAGACCTGTTCGGCCGCCGAGGCCTGCATGCTGGCCGAGCGACTACGCGCCGCCGTGGCGAATGACGATACGGCGCCGGCCATCACCCTCAGCCTGGGGGTGGCGGTCTATCAGCCCGGGGAGACGTTGACCCACTTCTTTGCGCGCCTGGACGGGGCGCTCTATCTGGCCAAGCGGCGGGGCCGCAATCGCTGCGAGCTCGCCGACGCGCAGGCGCCCGGCGAGTAACCTCGACGGGAGTGGCAGAGCCACGGGTTAACGGTGACGGCTGAGAGGTCGGTGGCGGGAGACGGGCATGAAAATGGGGATCCATCCCCAGGTTGTTGTTGCGGCTCAGATACGCCAGTGCCGATGGTGAATGGCGCGCAGCGAACGGCCGCACTCACGCATTTCGTTTTCCATACCCGGCAGGTACTCCTTGAGCATGCTCTCCACCCCGTGGAGCAGCTGCTCTTTCACCGGCAGTACCGGCTCCTTCCAGGCATGCAGACAGAGGTGCTCCGGTATCAGTAACTGGCTGTAGGCTTGCAACAGCTCGTCGGGCCAGCGCTCCAGCACCAGGGCATGGCAATCCAGGTAGTCGCTTAGCGGCCCTCTGGCCTGCAGAAACTTCACCACGTTCAGATGGCGCTGGCAGAGCGCCTCTTCATGGATCTGGCAGGTCCGCTGCCGCCCGCTGGCGACATGCAGAAACAGGCCGCGTTGCCGACACTCGACAACCCGGTACCAAGGCAGGGAGTCCATTTCCTGATACCCTTCCAATTCCCGTTGCAGCCACTGTCTCAGGCCGGCCTCACGGGCGGTATGGTGCAGGCTCTGTAGCCGCTCGACCAGTTCACCGCATTTGATCGTCGACAAGACACGCATTTTCGTTCAGTCCTCCCCACATCAAGTATGGCAAGCGGGCGTTGCGCGCGCCCGCCCCTCATCTTGATGGCGGTCAAATTTTAGTCTACGGCCCGCCATTTGGCGACCCGCGGGCGGGGAAACATGCCCCCCGATCGCCATTCGACAGCATTTATTGCCAAACGCATCCGATTTATTGTCGCGCCCGCCTGCTTTACAATGGCGGCCCCCTTGCCAGCCAACGAGGCCATCCCCTGTCCCAGCTCATCCGGAACGCAGTTTTACCCAGCCCCCTGCAAGTACTGCAGGAGGTCTTCGGTTACCAGGCATTCCGCCCCGGACAGGCACAGGTCGTCGAGCAGCTGGCCGCGGGGCGCGATGGGCTGGTGATCATGCCCACCGGTGGCGGCAAGTCGCTCTGCTTCCAGATACCGGCGCTGGTGCGCCCCGGCCTGACGGTGGTGGTGTCGCCGCTCATCGCCCTGATGAAGGACCAGGTGGACAGCCTGCGCGCCAACGGCGTGGCGGCCGCCGGCCTGCACTCGGGGCTGGATCGGGAGGCGCTGCTGGCCTGCTACGCCGAGCTGCGGCGCGGCGATCTCAAGCTGCTCTACGTGGCGCCGGAGCGGCTGCTGATGCCGGAGTTCCTGGCCCGGCTGGCCGAGCTGCCGCTGGCGCTGTTTGCCATCGACGAGGCCCACTGTATCTCCCAGTGGGGGCATGACTTCCGCCCCGAATACGCGGCCCTGGGGCGCCTCAAGCAGCAGTTTCCGGGCGTTCCCATGGTGGCGCTCACCGCCACCGCCGATGACGCCACCCGGCGCGACATCTTGCAGCGTCTCGGGCTGCAGGATCCCTTCATCCATCTGGCGAGCTTCGATCGGCCCAACATCCGCTACAGCCTGGTGGACAAGTACAAGCCCGGCGAGCAGCTGGCGCAGTATGTGAGCAAGCAGGGCGGTCAGTGCGGCATCGTCTATTGCGGCAGCCGCAACCGCACCGAGGAGGTGGCCCGGCTGCTGCGCGGTCGCGGCGTGCGGGCCGCCTGCTACCATGCCGGCCTGCCCCAGGCCGAGCGGGCCTCGGTGCAGGAGGCCTTCCTGCGCGATGATCTGGAGGTGGTGGTCGCCACTGTGGCCTTCGGCATGGGTATCGACAAGCCCAATGTGCGCTTCGTGGTCCATTACGACATTCCCAAGAACATCGAAGCCTACTACCAGGAGACGGGGCGGGCCGGTCGCGACGGCCTGCCGGCGGAGGCGCTGCTGCTCTACGATCCGGCCGATATCGAGCGGGTGCGCCGGTTGCTGGAGGGGGCGGAGAAGCCCAACCCCGAGCAGCAGCGGGTCGAGCAGTACAAGCTCAACCTGATGGCCGCCTTCGCCGAGGCCCAGACCTGCCGGCGGCAGGTGCTGCTGCACTATTTCGGCGAGCGTCAGGGCGCCCCCTGTGGCAACTGCGATGTGTGCCTGGATCCGCCGCGCACCTATGACGGCCGCGAGGATGCCCAGAAGCTGCTCTCCTGCGTCTACCGGGTCGGCCAGCGTTTCGGCATGGGCTATGTCATCGAGGTGCTGCGCGGCTCCCAGAGCCAGCGCATCCGCGACCAGGGCCATGACCAGCTCTCCACCTTCGGTCTTGGCAAGGAGAAGAGCCACGAGCACTGGCTCTCGGTCTGCCGCCAGCTCATTCACCGGGGGCTGCTGGCCCAGGACATCACCCGTCACCTCACCCTGCAGCTCACCGAGGCGGCGCGGCCGGTGCTGCGCGGCGAGCAGCCGCTGTCGCTGGCGGTGCCGCGGCTCCAGGTGCTGAGTCCGGGGCGCAAGGGACGCAGCCGCGATCGCGACCAGGGGCAGGCCGACTACGACGTGCCACTGTTTCGCGCGCTGCGCAAGCTGCGCAAGCAGATCGCCGAGGAGGAGGAGGTGCCCCCCTACGTGGTCTTCAACGACGCCACCCTGGCCGAGATGGCCCGCCAGCAGCCCTGCGACGACGAGGAGCTGCTGCGGGTCAACGGCGTCGGCCAGCGCAAGCTCGAACGCTTCGGCGAGGCCTTCCTCGAGTGCATCCGTGATCACTGTCGTGGCCGCTAAGACACTCATTCGTGTTCGCTGTCAATTCATTTGGTTTCGCCCTGTCAGAGCTGACAGGTCACAGGTGGTATCGCTTGGCTCTTTTTGGTGGTCAGGGTTAGAGTCGTCAATTGCTCTTTTGGGATGGGCCCGCCAGGCGGGCATATTCGAGGAGTGCTGCCGACCTTAACCATTGGATCATCCCGGAGTCTCGACATGGAATTCAAGAAACTGACGCTCAGCGCTGCCATCGCCTCGGCCCTGCTGCTCTCCGCCTGCGGCGGCGGCGGTGATGGCGCCTCCACCACCAGCTCGACCAGTACCACGCTCTCCGGTACCGCCGCCAAGGGGGTCATCAAGGGCGGTCTGGTAACCGTCTATGAGCTGGTCGCCGGCGCCTGGAAGCCGGTTGGCACCACCACCACCGACGAGAAGGGGCAGTACAGCCTGTCGCTTGGCGGCTATACCGGCGGCCCCCTCAAGATCAGCCTGACGGCTGATGCCGATACCCGCATGAAGTGCGATGTCGACAGCTGTGCCGGCGGCAGTTTCGGTGATTTTGTCGATGTGGACGAGGCAGCCTTCAGGCTGGATGCGGTGCTGCCGACGGTGAGCGGCAGCTCGCTGGCCAATGTGCCGGTGACACCCTATACCCACATGGCGGCCGCCCGGGTGGCGGAGCGGCTCAAGTCTGACCCCTCAGCGGTCAATGCCGACCTCATCGCCCAGGATCTGGCCGCTATCAGCCAGCTGGTAGGCTTCCCCGTTTCCAGCACCCGGGTGCTGGATATCACCGATGCTACCGCCATGGCCTCAGCCTCGCCTACCGAGCAACGGGCCGCGGCCCAAAATGCCGCCGTGCTGAAACTGGTCACCGACAGCAAACCGCTGGAGGCGCTGCTCGGCGAGCTGGCCGACAGCTTTGCCGATGGCGTCTTCGACGAGCATGATGCCTTCCAGCTTGCCGAGCTGGCCTCCGCCTGGGATGCGGTGCTGGTTCAGCCGCAGATTGCCGACAAGCTTGGCAGTGAAGCAAAGAGTGCGCTCTGGATGGCCAATGCCAGCCTCAAGGACGAGATCGCCGATGGCAGCTATGCACCGAAGGCGGGTGCCAGTGCCACGCTTAGCGATGTCGCCAAGGCCAAGGCGCTGGTACGGGATACCCGCAGTTTCATCTACAACATCATCGAGACCGATTTCGACTCGCCGCTGGAGGCGCTGGGGCTGGATGTGGACGAGGCGTCCGAGGTATTCAACCGCGACAGCGCGGCCATGTCCGAGATACTGGGGCTGGGGGTCGAGCAGGTCATCGACACTCTCTATAACGATGAGAGCATCGAATCGGAGTTAGAAACCGATGACACCGTCAGCCGCCAGGTGACCATCAAGTCCGGCGAGCAGGCGCTGGGCACCCTGACTCTGGTGATCAGCAACCAGGCCGCCATCAAGGCGACCCTCAGGGGCACCCTGACCGGCACCGGCGACGATCCGCGCAGCGTGGTGGTGGATCTGGCCTTCGACTCCAACCTGGACTGGAGCCAGGTGAATTCGGCCGAGAAGACCACCAGCCAGACCGAGCTCAGCCTGAGCCTCAGCGGCAGCCTTGGCGATGACTCGACCAAGCTGACCCTGAGAAGCGGCACCGTCTCCGCCACCCTGAGCGGCGCCATGGTCCGCAACGAGCAGGGCGAAGACAACCTCCAAGAGGTGCTGACCGGCCTCAAGCTGGAAAACCTGGATGCGCAGCTCAAGTCCGGTGCGGCTACCTTCGAGGGGAAGGCCAGCGCCAGCTTTGTACGGCTCGCAGAGGGCAAGGTGTTCAGCCTCTACCACTATGGGAACAAGCCGCTGCTGAATCTCAGGGCGGT
>JBFHKO010000040.1:0-14474 GCA_041595355.1 Aeromonadaceae bacterium | reverse complement strand
TGGCCGACGAGGGGGAGGATATTCGTCTGCACGTGGTCAGTCGCCAGCAGGCCTACCAGTGGCTGGAGGAGGGGCGCATCGACAATGCCACCACCGTCATTGCGTTGCAGTGGCTGCAGCTGCATCATGACGCCCTCAAAGCCCGCTGGCTGGCGGAGGCGTGAGCATGCGCAGCCTCGGCTTCGGCAAGCGGCATGTGCCGGATCTGCCGCAGCTGCACCGCGTCTGTGAGACCAATTACATGGCGCTGATGAAGCTGCTGCCCCTGGGGGCCTGGCCGGCACCGGGGCGGGAATTCGCCGTGGGTGACAGCCTGCAGTTTCATCTGCGGCTGCTGGAGGAGAGCCGCTACACCAGCCTCATCGAGATCACCCAGGGCAATGCCGACTGGCCGGATTACCTGCGCGCCTATCTGCAGGTGCGCCTGTATCACGATGCGCGGATGGCCGAAGTGTGTGTCAGTCAGCAGATTGAGCGTTTGCAACCCAGCTATGATTACCCGAACCCGCAGATGCACCACCGGGACGAAAAGGAGCAGTGGAACCTGTTTCTGGCCGAGTGGCTTAAATTTTGCCTCGCCCACGGTTATGCCCGGGTCGAGTTCATCCGTCCCTGATGTCAGGAACCCGATAGAAGCGTATCGACTTGGACGCAGTCACTCTTAATTCCGGCGCAGACGGCGTGGTCCGTTTGCTGCAGATAACCGATCCGCACCTGTTTGCCGATCCCCAGGGCGAATTGCTGGGCATCCGCACCGCGGAGAGCCTGAATGCCGTGCTGGCGGCCATCCGTCAGCAGGAGGAGCCCTTCGATCTGGTGCTGGCCACCGGGGACATCGCCCAGGATCAGAGTGCCGGTGCCTACCGGCGCTTTGCCCGGGCGTTGCAGCCCCTGGCGCGACCGCTGTTCTGGTTGCCTGGGAATCATGATGCCTTGCCGTTGTTGCAGGCCGAACTGGGCTTGGCCGGCTGCAGTCCTGCCCGTCAGCTGCTGCTGCCCCACTGGCAGATCGTGCTGCTGGACAGCCAGGTGGCGGGCACGCCCCACGGCTGGCTGCGTGTTGAGCAGATGCAGTTCCTGGAGCAGGCCCTGGCGGCCTGGCCGGACAAGCATGCGCTCGTCTGCCTGCACCATCACTGCTTTCCGGTGGGCTCGGAGTGGCTGGATCAGCATGATCTGAAAAATGCCAGCGAGCTCCTGGCCGTGCTGGCGCGCCACCCGAGGGTGCGGGGCGTGCTCTGTGGCCATGTCCACCAGGAATACGATGTGCTGCATCAGGGGGTGCGCTTCTTGTCCACCCCCTCCACCTGTATCCAGTTCATGCCGCTGTGCCGGGATTTCAGCCTGGATGTGGCCGGCCCCGGCTGGCGTTATCTGCAATTGTATCCCGATGGTTGCCTGGCCACCCAGGTGTGGCGGCTGCCCTGCGGCAGCTTCGTGCCGGATGCCCAGGCCACGGGGTATTAGTGGATGGCTGCAACCCTCATCTACCTGCATGGCTTCAACTCCTCGCCGCACTCCCGCAAGGCCTGCCAGCTGGGCGACTATCTGGCGGCCGAGCGCCCCGACATCCGCTATCGGGTGCCCCAGCTGCCCTCCACGCCGGCGGCCGCTTGGGCGCGGGTCGAGCAGAGCCTGGCCGAGGCCGGCTCCGGGCCCATCGGGCTGGTGGGCAGCTCCCTGGGCGGTTTTTTCGCCACCGGCGTCGCCCTGCGACACGGGGTGCCGGCGGTGGTGGTCAATCCGGCGGTGCGCCCCCAGGCGCTGCTGGCCGGCCTGCTTGGTGCACAGCACAATCCCTACACCGGTGAGCATTACCGGCTGGAGCCCCGGCACCTGAGCGAATTGCAGGCCCTTGATGATGCGCCCCCCGACGCCTCGGCGCGCCTGTGGCTGTTGCAGCAGTCGGGGGATGAGGTGCTGGATTATCGCCAGGCCCTGGCCCATTACCGGTTTGCCCGCGTCAGCCTGGAGCTGGGCGGCAACCATGCCTTCAACGGATTTGAACGCTACTGCGCCCAGATTGTAAGATTCCTCGAACTCTAACCTGTCGGACCCGTCATTCTCATGAATACTCACTACACAGCCGAGTCCATAGAAGTACTCAATGGCCTCGAGCCGGTGCGTCGCCGTCCCGGCATGTACACCGACACCAGTCGCCCCAATCATCTGGGCCAGGAAGTCATCGACAACAGCGTGGATGAGGCGCTGGCCGGCCATGCCCGCCGCATCGAGGTGATACTGCATGGGGATCACTCTCTGGAGGTGATCGACGACGGCCGCGGCATGCCGGTGGATATCCACCCGGAGGAAGGCGTGCCGGCGGTGGAACTCATCTTCTGCAAGCTGCACGCCGGTGGCAAATTCTCCAGCAAGAACTACCAGTTTTCCGGCGGCCTGCACGGGGTGGGCATCTCGGTGGTCAACGCCCTCTCCAAACGGGTGGAGGTGACGGTACGCCGCGATGGCCAGATCTACGAGATGGCCTTCGAACAGGGTGACAAGGTCTCGGATCTGACCCTGACCGGTACCTGCGGGCGACGCAATACCGGCACCCGGGTCCGCTTCTGGCCGGAGGGGCGCTACTTCGACTCGCCCCGCTTCTCGGTCAGCCGGCTCATTCACATCCTCAAGGCCAAGGCGGTGCTCTGTCCGGGGTTGGCCATCCATTTCGAAGACCGGGTGGGGGGGCAGGTGCTCGACTGGTGCTACCAGGCGGGGTTGCGGGATTATCTGCTGGACAGCATCCAGGAGCTGGCACGCTTGCCGGATCCCCCCTTTACCGGCAGCTTCAGCGGCGAGCACTCGGCGGTGGACTGGGCGCTCTGCTGGCTGCCGGAAGGCGGCGTCAGCCTGACCGAGTCCTATGTCAACCTGATCCCGACGGTGCAGGGGGGGACCCATGTCAACGGCCTGCGGCAGGGGCTGCTGGATGCCATGCGCGAGTTCTGCGAGTTCCGCAGCCTGCTGCCGCGCGGGGTCAAGCTGACGCCGGAGGATATCTGGGAGCGTTGCGCCTACATCCTCTCGGTCAAGATCCAGGATCCCCAGTTTGCCGGCCAGACCAAGGAGCGCCTCTCCTCCCGTCAGTGTGCGGCCTTCGTCTCCGGCGTGGTCAAGGATGCCTTCAGCCTGTGGCTGAATGCCCATACCGAGCTGGCCGAGCAACTGGCGGAGCTGTGCATCAGCAGCGCCCAGCGCCGTCTGCGGGCCGCCAAGACGGTGGTGCGCAAGAAGGTGACCCAGGGACCGGCGCTGCCGGGCAAGCTGACCGATTGCTCCTGCTCCGAGCCCCTGCGCGGCGAGCTGTTCCTGGTGGAGGGGGACTCGGCCGGCGGCAGCGCCAAGCAGGCGCGGGATCGGGAGTTCCAGGCGGTGATGCCGCTGCGCGGCAAGATACTCAACACCTGGGAGGTGGATGCCGCCGAGGTGCTGGCTTCCCAGGAGGTGCATGACATCTCGGTGGCCATCGGCCTGGACCCCGACTCGGATGATCTGAGTGATCTGCGCTACGGCAAGGTGTGCATCCTGGCGGATGCCGACTCGGACGGCCTGCATATCGCTACCCTGCTCTGTGCCCTGTTTCTCAAGCATTTCAAGACGCTGGTGTTGCAGGGGCATGTCTATGTCGCCATGCCGCCGCTCTATCGCATCGACATCGGCAAGGAGCTGTTCTATGCCCTGGATGAGGCGGAGAAGGACGGCATCCTGGAGCGGCTGCGGGCCGAGAAAAAGAAGGGCTCGCCCCAGGTGACCCGTTTCAAGGGCCTCGGTGAGATGAATCCCAAGCAGTTGCGGGAAACCACCATGGATCCCAATACCCGCCGCCTGGTGCAGCTTACCCTGGACGAGGGCGACGAGACCCGGCAGCTGATGGACATGCTGCTGGCCAAGAAGCGCTCGGCAGATCGACGCGACTGGCTGGAGACCAAGGGCAACCTGGCGGTGCTCTGAGGCCGCGCCATTGGACTATCCTTCCAGAGGGCGGTGCGGCGCAGGGGAGGCAAGATGATGTGGATGCGAGGGCTCTGGCTGGCCTTGTGCCTGCCATGGCTGTCAGTCGTGATGGCCGCCGAGGCACCGCCGGTCGTGGATCGGGTGCTGGTGGAAAAATCGCGCCACCGCCTCAGCCTGTTCGCCGACGGCGTGCTCATCAAGCGCTACTGGATAGCACTGGGGCCCAATCCCGCCGGCCCCAAGCAGCAGCGTGGTGACGGAAGGACACCGGAGGGGCGTTATCTGCTCGATTACAAGAAAGCGAATTCCAGCTTCTACAAGGCCATTCATATCTCCTATCCCAATCTGCAGGATCTGCAGCAGGCCCGGCAGCGGCAGGTCGATCCGGGGGGCGAGATCTGGCTGCATGGCCAGCCGGTTGCGGGGGTTCGGCTGCAGTCGTCCAACTGGACCAATGGCTGTATCGGCCTGCTGAACGAGGATATGGACGAGCTCTGGGAGTGGATACGTCCCGGTACTCCCATCGAGATATCTCCCTGAGCACAAAGCCAAATGTGTCAGCCTTGACACATTTGGTCACCAATTGCCGCCAGACTGACACCGTTGTGTGACGTCGTCCTTCTATCCTTCATCTCAACAACCACAGAGGAACGACATCATGAAAAAGCACCTGACTACCGCCTTCATACTGAGTGCCCTGACTGCCAGCGTCCTGGCTGCCGATACGCCCCCCGCCAAGCCGGCGGCCGCGCCTGGCGTATCGCCCTTCGTGCAGGCGGATGCAAACAAGGATGGCAAGCTGAGTGCCGAGGAGTTTGCGACCCTGCAGGCCCAGCAGGAGGCGCGCTTCCAGGCTCGCCAGGCCAGCCTCCCCGCGTTCGAGGCGCTGGATACCCAGAAGCGGGGCTTCGTCACCCAGGAGCAGCTGCGCGAGGCGCGCAAGGCGCGCATGCAGGCCGCCGCCGATGCTGACGGCAGGGGGCATCACCGGGGCGAGCGCCATCATGGCGAAGGCAAGGGCCCGCGCGGTGAAGGCAAGTCGATGTTCGGCCAGGCCGACAAGGACGACAACGGTCAGCTGACCAAGGCCGAATACGAGAACCTGCTCGAGCTGCAGAAGGCGCATCATGCAGAGCGCCAGGCCGCCCGTCCCGACTTCAAGACCCTGGACAAGAACCAGGACGGTTTCGTGACCCACGACGAGATGCGTGCCGCGCACCGCGACATGCGCCCCAAGCAGTGAGTGTGATGTCGCGCCCGGGACGGGGCTTCCCGCCTGATTTGAGACGCGAGTAACCCACTGAGCCGGCCCCTGAGGGCCGGCTCAGTGTTTGTAGCGCAGTCGCAGCAGCGGGTGGCCGGTCTCGTCATAGAGATGGGCATGCATCGGCTTGAAGCCATAGGCGGCATAGAAACGGCGGCCTATGGCATTTTCCTCGTACACTTCCACTTCCAGTACCGGGTGATCCCGGCGCACCCAGTCCATCAGGGCGCGGCCTATCCCCAGCCCCTGGGCCCGGGGATGGACAAACAACCCGCCCACCTCGTTGTCAAATACACAGATGAAGCCTACCACCTCCCCATCCTGTTCATGGACCCAGGTATCGACATTGGGCAGGTAGTCGCGGGGAATGGCGAGTCGCTCCTCGTCAAAGAAGCGTTGCTCCTGGAACGAATGGGCGATGCGGGAGGCGGCGTACCACACCTCCAGCAGGGCGGGCAGGTCTGTATCGCGGTAAGTTCGGATCACGGGGGCCTCGTATCGGAATGGGCGCTCGCCGGCCTTCCGGGGAGCGCGTTGAGATCTGGCGGGTGGTGAGCAGTGTGTATCACACTGGTGCGCAGATGGCATCCCGGCGGTGGTGATGGCGGGCAAATCGTGGGTCTACCCCGGCGGGCGGGCACTCAAACCGGGATCGCGAGCTGCTGTGCCCCGGCCGGCGATGCGGGGCTTGCGGCCAGCAGTGCCTGCAGGTAGGCCGCGCCCTGGGGCCAGGCGCCGTGGCCGGATTGGCTGTTGATGTGGCCCTGTGGACCCAGCAGGTGCAGGGGCAGCTGCCAGCGCTGGCTCCACAGGCGGATGCGCGCCTCGCTCATCCAGGGATCGTTGCTGCTGGCCAGGATGAGGCCGGGCTGGCTCACCGGGCCGGCCAGCTCGGCATCGGTAATGCCGAATTTGGCGGGATCGGCCGGGGCGACCAGAAACAGACGCGCCACCTGGCGGGGACGTTGGCGGGCGGCGGCCAGGCTGACCAGGCAGCCGAAGGAGTGAGCCACCAGGGTGACCGGCGCCGGGCTGGCATCCAGGCAGGCCAACAGTCGCGTCTGCCAGCCGGCGAGCTCGGGCTGGTCCCACTGCTGGTCGGTGACCCGCTGCCAGTGGGGGTGTTGCCGTTGCCAGTGGCTTTGCCAGTGGTGGGCATCGCTGTCGTGCAGTCCCGGGACGAGGAGGACCTGCTGCATGTATGACTCCTGCGTGTCTGACGTCGTGGCGGAAACTCTGCGCAGCATGCCCGATTTCTTATGCAACAAAAACTAATATAATCAACTTTTATATTCCAAAACGATATGCTTGCGGAATGTCGCGCCCCGGTGCAGGCCGCCCCGCCACGCAGCGCGGTGGCGGCGGCGCCTGATGCAGGTCAAGTCGGCCCGGCTTTTGTGACAAAGTGTGGCAAAAAAGTGTCACGCGGGCCGGCGGGCCCGCCCGGCACATGCTACACCCTATACAGGGACCGGCTCGTCTGGGAGGTGAGTCGACGTTATTCCAGGATGGATTCGCATGGAGTTTGCCATATGCGAGTCAGCCCATTCGGACTGTTGCTGCTGCCTTGGGCGCTCTGGGCCGCAGGGGAGCCGGCGTGCCCGCCCAAGTGCCCCGATTTCCCCGCCTTGTCGGGGGCCATGCTGTTGGAGCCCGTACGTTATCCCGCCCCGGAATGGTGGTTCACTCTGGGGCGGGCCCGACTGGCGTGGGGGACCGGGCTCTCCGTGCAGTTGCCTCTCGAGTGGCGCCCCGCTGTGCCGCCGTCACTGCCCTCTGCCAGCAATAACTATCGTTTGCAGCCCGACATCGGCCGCGGTGGCGGTCTGTGGCGCCTGCGCCCCCAGGTCGACTTTCTGGGCGCGACGGTAGACACCCGGCTGCGCCTGTATGGCAACAAGTTCCTGCTGCGCTTCCAGAACAAGGACGAATCCCAGCGCCTGCTGCTGACCGTCAAGAGCGACGAGGCCCGCCTCGACTACCGCTGGCGTTTCTGAACATCCGAGCCACGAGATGAATAGTCGCTGCATTCTCCTTGCACTGGTTCCGGCTGCGCGCGACTATGACGGCATCGTGGGTTTCACATTCGTCATATGGTTCAGTTGGACAAGGGTGCAGCATGAAGAAAATGGTTTTGGGAGTGGGCGTCGCCCTGGTGCTGGGGGGATGTGCCAGCGATTCCGGGGTCAACGATCAGGAGCAGTACAAGTACACGCCGCCGACGCCGGTCGCCACCAGCAACACCACCGAGGTCAATAAACCCTTCGACCTGGTGTGGGGACGTACCGAAAAATGGCTGGGTGAGCGGGGCTTGCAGCTGGAGAGCCAGCAGCGTGAGTCCGGTTTGCTGTCTGCCAGCCTGCCGGCCCACGTGGATGGCCTCAAGTACCTGGATTGCGGTCGCGGCGGCAGCCGGGTGGCCATCGCGGATCCGGACATCAAGGTGACGGTACTGGTTATTCAGAGCGCCGGGCAAACGGTGGCGACGGTCAATGTGCGGGGCAGCACCAGCGTCAGCTTTGTCGAGCCGTCCGGCGAGACCATCGCCGCGCCGTCCATCCTGCCGCTGTGCATCTCCCGCGGTACGCTGGAAGCCGATCTGCTCAGGACCCTGCAGGGCTGACCAGCGGCTCGGTGCAGGCAAACGAACCCGGCATCAGGCCGGGTTCGCGTTTTTCGGTGTCCGCAGGCCGGCCCCGGAGCGTGGCAGGTTGCGCCGCGGCGGCGCGACCGGACAGTCCAGGCAGACCGCCAGAGTGCGAAATAGCTCGCACTCCCGCTCGCCAAGCTCGCCAAGCTCGCCATCATGCTCCATCGCCTTGACCACGCAGCGCAAAAAGCGCAGCCGCACCGCCTGGCTCGCCTGCTCCAGGGCGCTCAGGGCGGGTCCCAGGGCGGCTATCGGCGGGGCCGGCTGCAGCCGGATACCATACAGCGCCATGCTGTTGGCGCCCTTGCCGAAGATCCGCTCGGCCTGGCCGGGCGTGCCCTGGTGCGCCAGGCAGGAGAGCAAGGTCTGGATGGCCTCGGCGACCTGCTCCATCTGCTGGTAGCGCTCCGCCGTCTCGATCCGGCGGGCGTACTGGCTGCCCAGCTGATGCTGCAACAGCCGGTAGAGGATCCATTCCGCCAGGCTGATATGCTGGTCGGCCTGCATCAGGCCGACCAGTTGCTCGCGAAAGGTGCGGTATTGGCCTGCCGACATCTGTTTGAGGGCCGGCATGGCCAGCTCCAGCAGTGCCAGCCGCAGGCCGGCCGGCACCGGGACCTCGGCCAGGCGGGACACGGCCGCGGCTTCGCTGCCCAGCAGCGTCAGTTGCCGTTGTCTCAGCGCCGGCTCGCTATCCAGCAACAGGGCAAACAGCAGCTGACGCGCGGTGAAGGGGGAGCGGGCGGCCCCGGCCAGCGCCGCCGGTATCAGCGGCAGCCACGCTTCCGGGGCGGCCAGCGAGGCGCTGGGGAGGGCTTCGGCGGCGCTCAGTGGGCCATCGGTGGGCAGCAGCAATGCTGCCCCGCCGGCATTCTGTACCCGCGGGCTGCGTTGCTGGGCGGGGGGCGGGCCATGGTTCAGATAACGGCCATCCCAGCCGGGCTCCAGGCGGCGGATGCGCTCGGCCAGCGGCGGGTGGCTGGCGAACAGGCCGGCAAAGCGGGTCTGCAGCCCCTGGCTGAAGAACAGGTGGCCGAATGTTTCGCTCTGCGGATGGAACATCAGGGAGGCATAGCGGTGGCCGCCGATCTTCTTCAGGGCGTTGGCCAGCCCCTGGGGGTAGCGGGTGAACTGTACCGCCGACGCATCGGCCAGGTATTCACGCTGGCGGTTGAGCGCGGCTTGCACCAGCCGGCTCCAGAGTATGCCGACATAGCCCAGCAGCATCAGTCCGGCGCCCAGCAGCAACAGCACGCCGGCGCCCTTGTCGTGGCCGCGGCGGCGCCCCAGGCCGAGGTGGCGGGGACGGCTCAGCAGCAGGCGCCCCAGCTGCCCGATGAACAGCAGCCCCGCCAGGGCGGCGGTCAGGCGCAGGTTGAGGCGCATGTCGCCATTGAGGACATGGCTGAACTCGTGGCCTATGACCCCCTGCAGTTCATCGCGGCTCAGGTGCTCGAGGGCGCCGCGGGTCACCGCCACCACGGCATCGCTGATGGTCAGGCCGGCGGCGAAGGCATTGATGCCGGGCTCGCCATCCTGCACATAGATGGCCGGCACCGGCAGGCCGGCGGCGATGGCCATCTCTTCCACCACATTGCGCAGCCGGCGTTCGGCCGGATTTTGGGTCTCCGGCAGGATCAGGCGTCCCCCCAGGGCCTCGGCCACCCGGCGCCCCCCCTGGGCCAGGCTCAGGTAGTTGAACAGCGATACCAGCAGGATCAGCAGCGCCACCGCGAGGCTGATGCCCAGCACGGGTCCGGAGCCCAGCAGTGTCAGCGGGCTCAGCAACAGGCGCTGGCCTTCGCTGTAGCGGAGGGCCCCGGCCAGCAGCAACCCCAGCAGCAGCGACAGGCTGAGCAGGCCGCCGATGAAGAGCAGCAGCAGTCGGCCACTCAGGCGTCGGGCCTGGTCCTGATGGGCATAAAAATCCATGCGCGGGTCCGCCGCGACTCAGAAATGAACCGCCGGTGGCTGGCGGTAGCGCTCGGGCTCCTCCAGCTCCAGCAGGCTGGCGTCCCGGGGATGGCCGAAGGGGGGCGCCACCAGGAGCACCGGGAACTGCTTGCGATAGATGTTGTATTCGGTAACGCCGTCGTTGAAGGCCTGGCGGGCGAAGGCGACCCGGTTTTCGGTGGCGGTCAGCTCCTCCGACAGCTGCATCATGGTGCTGTTGGCCTTCAGCTCGGGGTAGGCTTCCACCTGCAGGTTGAAACCGCCCATGGCCTGGCGCAGCCGGGTTTCCGCCTGGCTCAGGCTCTGCAGCGCGGCCGCGTCGCCGGGGGCGGCGGCGGCCACCTTCAGCCCGGCCAGGGCGGCGTTGCGGGCCTCGGTGACTGCCAGCAGGGTCTGGCTTTCGTGCTGCAGATAGCCCTTGGCGGTGGCGACCAGATTGGGGATGAGATCGTAGCGGCGGCGCAGTTGCACCTCTATCTGGGCAAAGGCGTTTTCGAAACGCCCCTTGAGGGTCACCAGGCGGTTGTAGATGGCCATCAGCCAGACGGCGGAGAGCAGTAGCAGGCCGAACAGGATCAAAAGGGTGAACATGGCGATATCCTTATCTGGGGGCGGGGCTCCCTGAACCTTAGTGCGACGCGCCGGACGGGTAAAGGGCGCCCGCCAGCTGGCAGGCGCCCCGACTGGCCTCAGCGCTCCTGCCACTGGATCTGGCAGCTGCGCTCCTCGGGATCCCGGCTCATCAGCAGGCGGGCAAACAGGGTGTCGAACTCCTCCTGTTCGTCGAGCAGGCCGACGCAGACCTCCACATGGCGGGCGGGATCCAGCTCGACATCGAGGTATTCGGCCCAGTCTTCCTCGGGGGGGCTGTCGCCGAGGGCACCGCGCTGCTCGAATTCGGCATTGAACAGGGCAATCTGCTCCTGGCTCAGGTTGTCGGCGGCCAGTTCCAGAAAAATTTCATAGGCGTGATCCAGCAGTTCATCTACGCTTAGCAGGGCATTGGGTTCCATGAGCTTCTCATTTGGTCCGGGGTGAGGGCCTATTAGAACATGGAACTCCGGGCGCCAACAGGGGGACCGAATGGCGGCAGATGGCGACGCACACAGGTACTCATTTGTGATCCACTCGCCATTCGGGACGGTGTCATTGTGATGGAGTACATGGGGATTTTTGAGGGTGACAATCCGGATGCCAGGGAGGCCGGTATGAGTGATATCCATTGGAAGGCGAGTTACCTGACCGGCCATCCCTTTATCGACCGCCAGCATCAGGGATTGTTCCAGTTGCTGGGCGAGCTGGAGTTGGCCTTGCAGCAAGCCCGCGGCGACGAGGTGCTCTGGGAGCTGCTGGCCGCCCTCGGCCGGCAGGTGCATGAACATTTTCGCTGCGAGGAGCGGCTGATGCGCGAGCAGAACTACCCTCTGTTCGGCGAGCATAAGCAGCACCATGACGAAATACTGAGGGAAGGGGTCAGGCTGCTCCACGATTGTCGTACCGGCGCGGTGCGTCTGGGCGAGGGCCTGCCCCCCTACCTGCAAAAGTGGGCCCATCAGCATGTCGTGGAGGATGATGCCCGGCTGGCGGACTTCCTGCGCAAGTGCTCCCGGCAGTAGCGGCCTGTCCGCGCCGCTCGTCGCCGGCAGTTCAACGCCTTTTCCCCATCCTCGCCCGCGGGTTCAGCTCGAGCAGCTTATCTCCAGCTGCCGGCCCCAGGCCGGTGGTGGTGCGGCCAGATCCGCATATTCCGGTTGCTCGTCGAAGGGGCGCTGCAAGACATGGTGCAAGCGAGCCAGCTGGCCGGGGTCATCCTGCTCGGCCGCCAGTATGGCCAGCTGGGCCAGGTAGTTGCGCAGCACATACCTGGGGTTGACGGCGCGCATGGCCGCCTGGCGCGGCAGATCTGCCGAGGCTTCCTGCCGTAACCGCTGCCGGTAACGCCCCAGCCAGGCGTCGATGCCGGCGCGATCCACGAATTCATCTCGCACCCGGCTGCCGGGGGCGTCGAGCTCCAGCTCGCACAGGCTGCGGAAGGTGCCATGATAGTCGCGCCCCTCCCGGGCCATCAGACCCAGCAGCTCGTTCAGCAGCGCCACATCGCCAGGCTGGGCGGTGGTCAGTCCCAGCTTGGCACGCATCAGCTGGTAATAGTGGGCCTGCAGCGCCGGCTCATAGGCCTGCAAGCCGGCCTGCAGTGCCTCGGCCGGGAGCAATGGCGTCAGCGACTGGGCCAGGCGGTTGAGGTTCCATAGCCCCATGGCCGGCTGGGTGTCGAAGGCATAGCGGCCGCTGTAATCGGAGTGGTTGCAGATGTGGTGAGGCTCGAAGGCGTCGAGGAAGCCGTAGGGGCCGAAGTCAAAGGTGAGTCCGAGGATGGACATGTTATCGGTATTCATGACCCCGTGATTGAAGCCCACTGCCTGCCAGTGGGCCATCAAGCGTGCCGTGCGCTCCACCACCTCGCGGAACCAGCGGGTGAGGCGCTCCGGCTCCGGCAGCGCCAGCAGCGCCGGCCAGTGATGGTGGATGACGAAGTCGGTCAGCTGGCGCAGTTCGGTCAGCAGGTTGTTGGCATAGCAGTGTTCGAAATGGCCGAAGCGGATGTGACGTTCGGCCACCCGCAGCAACATGGCACCGCGCTCGACACGCTCCCGGTAAACCGGTTCGTCGCTGACCACCAGGGCCAGGGCGCGGGTGGTGGGCACCCCCAGGTGAAACAGCGCCTCGGAGGCGAGGAACTCGCGCACGCAGGAGCGGATCACCGCCCGGCCGTCGCCCTGGCGTGAGTAGGGGGTGAGTCCCGAGCCTTTCAGGTGCCAGTCGAGATGGCGCCCATCCGCCAGGCGTTGCTCGCCCAGCAGCTGGCCGCGGCCATCGCCCAGCTGGCCGGCCCAGACACCGAACTGGTGGCCGCTGTAGACCTGGGCGATGGGGGCCATGCCGGGCAGCAACGCTATGCCATTGAACAGCCGATCGGCGCCGCTCCCGGCGAACAGACTCTCGGCCAGTCCCAGCTCCGTGGCCAGCGGCCGGCTCCAGTAGAGCAGGCGTCCACCCCGCAGGGGCGTCAGGCCGGGGCGGCTGCAAAGGCCGGGCAATTCCGTCAGGAAGCGGTGTTCGAAGTGGGGCAAGGGGCAGGCAGACATGGCAACTCCCATCAGGATGTGCAGCAGAGTGTAGCCGCGGCGGCGGCGGACAACTACGGAGCAAGCGCAGGGGCTTTATGCCGGGCCGGCGGCGGGCACCATTTCCCGTGGGCGTGTCAGCACTATGATGGTAGGCTTGAAGGCTTTGCCGTCGCGCCGCGGCTCCGGTTCCCGCGGCGTCTTCCCGACACATGAGAGACAACACAGCATGAGTGATGCCGAACTCAGCCTGGATGGGGTGGAGCGCCTGCCGCTGCGGGTATTCACCGAACAGGCTTACCTCAACTATTCCATGTACGTCATCATGGATCGCGCCCTGCCCCATATCGGTGACGGTCTCAAGCCCGTGCAGCGGCGTATCATCTACGCCATGAGCGAGCTGGGGCTCTCGGCGCTCTCCAAGCACAAGAAATCGGCCCGCACCGTGGGCGACGTGCTGGGCAAATACCATCCGCACGGCGACTCCGCCTGCTACGAGGCCATGGTGCTGATGGCCCAGCCATTCAGCTATCGCTACCCGCTGGTGGACGGCCAGGGCAACTGGGGGGCGCCCGACGATCCCAAATCCTTCGCCGCCATGCGCTATACCGAGGCGCGGCTGTCGCGTTTTTCCGAGCTGCTGCTCGCCGAGCTGGAGCAGGGCACGGTGGAGTGGACACCCAACTTCGACGGTACCCTGCAGGAGCCCCAGGTGCTGCCGGCCCGCCTGCCGCACATCTTGCTGAACGGCATCACCGGCATCGCCGTGGGCATGGCCACCGACATTCCGCCGCACAACATTCGCGAACTGGTGCAGGCGTGCCTGCACCTGCTCAAGCACCCGAACGTGCATGTCGAGAAACTCTGCGAGTTCGTGCCGGCACCGGATTTCCCGACGTCCTGCGAGATCGTCTCCGAGCCGCATGACCTGCTGAAGATCTACCAGACCGGCAACGGCCAGGTGCGCGCGCGCGCGCGCTGGGAGCGTGAGGATGATGGCGACATCATCATCACCCACCTGCCGTTCCAGGTGTCGTCGGCCAAGGTGCTCGAACAGATCGCCGAGCAGATGCGGGCGAAGAAGCTGCCGCTGGTGGAGGACCTGCGCGACGAGTCTGACCACGAGAACCCGACGCGCCTGGTCATCGTGCCGCGCTCGAATCGCGTCGATGCTGAGCAGCTGATGACGCATCTGTTTGCCACGACCGACCTCGAGCGCAGCTACCGCTGCAACCTGAACATGATCGGCCTCGACGGCCGGCCGCGGGTCAAGAACCTCAAGGACATCCTCAGCGAGTGGCTCACCTACCGGTTCGCGACGGTCACGCGTCGGCTGAACCACCGGCTCGCCAAGGTCAACGAGCGCCTGCACCTGCTCGAAGGCCTGCTGATCGCCTACCTCAACATCGACGAGGTCATAGCGATCATCCGCGCCGAGGACGAGCCGAAACCCGTTTTGATGCGACGATTCAAGCTCGCAGACATACAGGCGGAGGCGATCCTCAACCTGCGGCTGCGCAATCTT
>JBFHKO010000039.1:0-14680 GCA_041595355.1 Aeromonadaceae bacterium | reverse complement strand
TCCACCCGGTTGCGGCCCGCCTTCTTGGCGCGATAGAGCATGCGATCCGCCTCTTCCAGCAGGCTGGCAGGATCCTGACCGGCTCGCGGTATTCTGGTGGCGCCCCCAATGCTCACTGTGACCTTGCCAACCGCCAGATTGGTTTCCCCGGGCCCGGCCTGCTCAAAGCCCTGGCGCACCCGCTCGGCCAGCCGGTGAGCCCCGTCAGCGTCGGTGTCTGGCAGCAGCAGCACGAACTCTTCGCCACCCAGGCGGGCCGCCAGATCGGTGGCCCGGTGCAGGTGACGAGCCACCTGCTGGGCCACTCCTCGCAGTACCCGATCGCCATGGGCATGGCCGTAGGTATCGTTGAAGCGCTTGAAGAAATCCACATCCACCATGGCCAGCGACAGGGGCGCCCCGGCGCGGGCACAGCGATGCCATTCACTGCTCAGCAGCTGCTCGAAACGGCGGCGATTGGGCAATTCGGTGAGGCTGTCGACATAGGCCAGTTGATCCAGCAATTTGCGTTGCTGCACCATTTGCAGGGCCGCCCGGACCCGGGCCCGCACTATGGCCGGCGTGAAGGGTTTGGTGATGTAGTCGCAGGCTCCCAGGGCGAAGCCGGCTTCCTCGTCTTCGACGGCGTTACGGGCGCTGACGATGATCACGGCGGTGTCCCGGGTGGCGACCTGCTCGCGCAGGTGGCGCAACACCTGATCGCCGTTCATGCAGGGCATCAGCAGGTCCAGCAGCACCAGATCCGGGGCGACCTCCTGAGCCAGCTTCAGTGCCTGCTGACCATCCTGGGCGGTCCAGACCCGGCACTCGTCCTGCAGCAGTGACGCCAGAACCTGACGGTGGATGACATCATCGTCCACAATCAGCACCCCGGGACGGGTATGCTCGCCTGGTTCGCCTGGTTCGCCTGGTTCGCCTGGTTCGCCTGGTTCGCCTGGATCCGGCCAATGTTGCTGCAGGCGCTGCAGATGCGTGGCCAGCCGTCCGGCCTGGGAGATGGCATTCAGCTCGTCGAGCTGAGGCTCCCGCAGGCAGGTTTCCAGGCTTCTGGCGGCGCGGGCCAGGGGATCGGCGCCCAGATAGTGGGCGCTGGATTTGAGGCTGTGAGCCAGGTGCTCCAGCGCGGACCAATTTCCCTGCAGCAGATTATCCTGCAGCTGAAGGTGGATCTCGGCCGGCCGGAAGCTGGCCAGGACCTGACGGTAGAGTTTGGGGCGATTGCCGACACGGTGCAGGCCAAGCTCGCTATTCAGTTCGCTGTCGCTTTCAGTTGGCTCTTGTTGCGTGGCGGGCTCGGGCGCCGCAGCCGCCTCGTTCTCGGCGGGCGCCCACCAGCGCAGCAGGGTGGTGAACAGTCGCTCCGGATCGATGGGTTTGCGCAGGTAATCGTTCATGCCGGCCTGCAGGCAGCGCTGGCGTTCGCTCGCCTGATCATGGGCGGTCATGGCGATGATAGGGGTCGGGTAGCCCTGATTGCGCAGCCAGTAGGTGGCCGCCACGCCGTCCATTTCCGGCATCTGGATATCCATCAGCACCAGATCATGGGTCTGTTGCCGGGCCAGTTCCACCGCCTGACGCCCATTTTCGGCCAGGGTGGTGCTGACCCCCAGATCCCTGAGGGTCTCGGCCGCCACCTGGCGATTGATGGGATTGTCATCCACCAGCAGAATGCGCATGCCCGCCAGGCGGGTTGGATCCAGCGCGATGGCCTGCTGCGGGCGTGGCGCGTTCGGGGCCAGTATCCCCAGCAGGGCATGGTTCAGGGCCGTCAGCTGCACGGGTTTGCTCAGCAGGTGAGCCAGGGGCAGCCGGGCCAGACGTTTGCGCAGCGCCTCCTGCTCGCCGGGGTAGGCCAGCAGCAGCACCGGCAGGTGGGCGAGGGGGGCGTACTGATGCAGGTGGGCGAGCCAGGCCAGGCTGGCGGGCCAGGGGGTTCGGCTGCCGACCAGCAGCAGTTCGAAGGGGGTACCCGCTTTCGCGGCGGCCAGCAGCTGCTCGTGCAACTGCGTCTCGCCCTGGACCAGCTCCGCCTCGCAGCCCAGCTGCCTCAGCATGGCCAGCAGCAGCGTGCGCGGCGTCGCGCCATCGTAGTGCAGCAACACCCGGCGTCCTTGCAGCGCCGTCGAGGTTGCCTGGGCCGGCACGCGGATCCCCTCCTGGGGCAGGTGCAGTTCGAAGAAGAAGCAGCTGCCACGGCCGGGGCGGCTTTCCACCCCGATATGACCGCCCATGCGTTCGATCAGCTGCTTGCAGATCGCCAGCCCCAGACCGCTGCCGCCATAGCGGCGGCTGGTGGCCTCGTCGGCCTGTTTGAACGGCAGAAACAG
The DNA here is from genome assembly GCA_041595355.1 of Aeromonadaceae bacterium. Classification (GTDB taxonomy): domain Bacteria; phylum Pseudomonadota; class Gammaproteobacteria; order Enterobacterales; family Aeromonadaceae; genus JBFHKO01. The sequence goes on along the minus strand of JBFHKO010000039.1, from coordinate 12,353 downwards.
GCGCTGCAACTGGGTGTCGCTGAGGCCGATGCCGGTGTCCTGGATCTCGACGCGCAGATGCACCTGGCGTGGCAGTTGTTCCAATACCCGGACCTTGAGCAGCACTTCGCCCCGTTCGGTGAACTTGATGGCATTGGCCAGCAGGTTGAGCAATACCTGCTCCAGGCGCAGGGGATCGCCTTGCAGTCCGTCCGGCAGCGTGGCGGGCAGGTCCAGCAGCAGATCCAGCCGTTTCTCTTCGGCCTGGGGGGTCATCAGCTCCACGGCCCTGCGGATGATCGCCTCCAGATTGAAGCTGGTCCGCTCCAGGCTGAGCTCGCCGGCCTCCATCTTGGCGTAATCCAGCAGATCATTGAGCAGGCGTTGCAGCAGGGCCGCGGAGAGGCGGATCTTGTCCAGATGATCCCGCTGGGTGTGGGTCAGCATGGTCCCCAGGGCCAGGCGAGTCAGGCCGGTAATGGCATTCAGGGGCGTGCGGATCTCATGGCTCATGCGGGCCAGAAAACCGGATTTTTCCCGGTCGGCGGCGGCGGCTTCGTCGGCGGCTTTGGCCAGGGCGGCCATGCCATGCAGAAAAAACTCATAGGTCAGAAAGGCCACCGCCAGGAAGAGCCCCCCCAGGGAGGCATAGATGACGGTGGAGGAGTTGGCGAGCAGGGTGGCCACATCCCGCCATGTGGTACTGCCGGCATGCTGTGCCACCTGCAGCGCCTGCTGACTCAGGTAGATGGCGGTAAAGATGAACAGATAGACGCCGCCGAGCAGCAGCAGCAACATCTGTATCACCTGGCGCCGGCTCGCCTGCTGGCGCGGCGGCAACTGGAAGTGGGCCTGTCGCCACGCCAGCAGACGAGGTGTGCAGAGCACCAGCAGGGGGATCAGGAGCAGGGTCTGCAGCAGCCCGCCTATCCACCAGCCCTGCCAGATGACGAAGGCCCGGGCCACGGCCAGCTGCCCCGAGTAGACCCAGATGAAGGTGCCCATGGAGCCGAAAACATGACCGACGAAGGCGAGCACCAGAAACAGCAACAGGCCATGCAGGCAGCAGAGGCACAGGGAGACCGGCAGTGCGCGGTAGACCAGGGGAATGACCCCGAAGGCGAGCGGATTGGCCAGGGCAAACAGCGCCCCCCAGAGCGGATCGATGCCGAGGCTCAGGGCCAGGGAGAAGGTGGCCAGATAGGCGGGCAAGGCCCCCCACCAGAAGCCGAACCACAGCATCCACAGCACGGCGAGCGCCAGCGGTGGATAGAGGATCAGCTGCAGCTCCACTCCCGCCATGGGCAGCGGCCAGAGCAGGGCCTGCATGCCGAGGGGGGACCAGTCCTGCGGCAGTGCCAGTAGCAGGCTGGCGAACCAGGCCAGCAACAGCCAGACGGAGGGGGCATTTCGGCCCAGACTGGATACGGGCAGGGGATGGTAGAGCAGTGCGGGTGATGATGTGTCCATGGCGCTCCCTGCCGGGTTGTGGTGAATGGGGGCGGCCGCCGGAGGCCGTTCATTTCACGCGGGTACTGGTTGGCGCTGACTGAGGTACTTGCCGGGGCCAGCCCCTCATTGCTTAGTTAGCACAGGTGAGCGCAATCCTCTAATGGCGTCGGCCCGGCATCCCCATTTTTGCGGGCCGGCTCCCTGTCGGCGCCGGGCGTCACGCCAGGGGCAGCCGCTTTTGCAGAAACAGCGCCTGCCCCTTTGCCGGATCCAGCTCATAACCGGCAAAGCCGAATTTGCCATAGGCCTGTCGGGCGGGCTGATTGCCGGCCAGCACCTCGAGGGTCAGCTTGCAACAGCCCAGGTTGCGGGCGTGTTGTTCGGCCTCGGCCAGCAGCTGCTGGGCGATCCCCTGGCCCCGATACGCGCGGACGACAATCAGATCGTGCACATTGAGCAGCGGGGCGGCGGCGAAGGTGGAAAAGCCCGGGAAGCCATTCAGCAGCCCGACCGGTTGGTCATCGGCGTAGGCCAGCAGGCTCAGGGCGCCCGGCACCCGCGCCAGGCGCGGCACCAGCTGCGACTTGACCTCGGCAGGCAGATCTGCGCCACCGCCCATGGGATCGCAGGCATAGTCGCTCAGCAAGGCCAGCAACTGCCGGGCCTGTTGCCGGTCCTGGTAGTCTACCCGTCGTATCGCCACTCGCATGTTGCACTCCTCTCAATTCGGCATGAAGGCTTATCAGAGCCACGCTATCCTTAAGCCATCAGCCGTGCAAGCTGTCACACTTTGCCACCGATTAAACACACTCTGGGCAAACCTGGCCCATAGAGTGGCGACGGGTAAAGGCAATCACTGGAGTACTGCCGTATGAAGACGTTACCTGTGATGGGGCTGGGCATGTTGCTCGCCCTGCCATTTTGGATCACGGTTGAGGCCAGACCCCACGAGATAGTGACGCAGCAAAATGAACAGGGTACGGGTGGGGAGCGTGACCGTGAGCGTTCCCGGGAGGGCAGCCGCCAGAACCAGCAGGATGAACGCACGCGCGCGCGCGGCGATCGCGATAACGACCGCCACCATGAGCGGAGCCGCAGCGCGCACCGTGCCGACAATCACCGGCATGTTATCCCCCACTATGCCCCCCGTTATGCGCCGCCCCGCTACGTGCCCCGTTATGTGCCGCCGCGCTATGTCGCCCCCCGATACGATTATCACAGCCACTGGAATCGTCCGGTGCACCACCGGCCCGGCTACCGGGTGCGAGCGCTGCCGGTGGGGTACAAGACGGTGCTCGCGGCCGGTCTGACCTTCTTCGTGCTTAACGAGATCTGGTATCAGAGACATGAGCGTGAGTATGTGGTCGTGGAAAGGCCCAGCGTGGAATACCGGGTCATTCACGAGCCGGTGGTGGTGGGGGACAACGGCATGTACAGCATCGACGTGCGCGGTACCCGTTATTACATCAAGGAAGGGCGCTATTACCGGCGTAACAGCGATGGTGAATACCTGGAGGTTGCACCGCCGAATTGAGGCGCCCTGGGGGCGGTGTCGGCATCCTGGATAGGCCCAGGATTGGCTTACAGGATTGGCTTACAGGATTGGCAACAGGGGGCATCGCATGCGATGCCCCCTTCTCGTCTGCGCAGTCTGGGGCCCGGCTGCCCGGACTCAGGGTTTGGCGTCGTTCTCGTCCACTACCCAGGCGGCGTTGTCCACCGGCGGTATGTGTTCGGGGGCCGGCAGCAGCGCCAGGGGGGTATCCCTCCACTGGACTCTGTGGGGATCGAAGCCGCGCTCCAGCACCGGTTTGACTATCTGAAAATAGGGCGACAGATCGAAATCCCTTGGCGTATAGAGGCTGTGATGGCGGATCAGCATGAACTCCCGGTAACAGGCATCGCAGTTTGGTTCGCTGGAGCGCTCCACCACCACCTCCGGCAGTATGGGGTACTGGATGGCCTGGAAGGCCTGGGCTATCAGGGATGAGCAGATCGCCTGGGTGGGATTGCCGCTGCCCAGTTGCAGCAGGTGGCGGCGCCAGCGCAGCGGCACCGGCGGCGTCTGGATCAGGTAACGGACCAGGTCGAGCACGTTCTTGAGATCGTACTGATCGCCCAGACGCGACACCACATGGTTGATGAGCCGGCTGATCTCCGCCTCGGAGATGCCCACCGGCCGGCAGATGCGGGTATGTTCACCGGCATAGAGGCTCAGGGGCACGGCGCGCACGCCCTCCACCACGTCGGCCTCCACCAGTACCAGGGGTTCGTCACCGAAGTGGTTGGTCCCCAGGGTATCGCCTATGTAGAGGGCGGCATGGGACCAGGTGGATTGGGTCAGGTACTTGATGGCGGTTCCAAAGCGGCTGGTGCCTTCCACCAGCAGTATGTCGCCCTTGCGCAAGGTGGCCGCCAGCACCTCGGGAGGAATGTTGGGCACGGTGGCGGCGCCGGCCCCCGGATTGGGCTTGGAGAGGTAATGTGCCAACCTGTATCCGATGTGCTCCAACAGCGACATGCGTATCCTCCTTACCGGGACCACCCCGTGCCGCAACCCCTTTACGGCTGCCCGGCCCGGCTCGGCCACCACTTGCCCCGGTCTGTATCGCCTCCTCCTAGTGTAGTCAGCCAAGCCGTTTTCTGGTGGGCTGACCCGCCCGGGAGGGCCCAGCCGTTGCCGACTCGGTTCAGCGGGTCAGCATGAAGGTCGGCAGCGACAGGTGACGGAAAATGGCGGTGATGCGCACCAGCAGCAGACCGGTCATGCTGATGGCCATGGCGATAAGATGGGGCAGCCCCAGATCCAGGCTGATGGTGTACAGGAAGCCCCCCAGAATGCAGGCGGTGGCATAAATTTCCTTTTGCAGCACCATGGGCACTTCCCGTGCCAGCACGTCGCGCAACATGCCGCCGGCGACGCCGGTGATAACGCCCATCACCACCGCCACCAGATCCGAGGTGCCGAACAGCAGCGCCTTCTTGGTGCCGATGACCACGAACAGCGCCAGGCCGAAGGCATCCGCCAGCGGCAGCACATACCAGGGCAGCCGGCGCGGCATCCGCGCCAGCCACATGCCCAGCGCCGAGGTGGCGAGTATCACCCACAGGTAGGTGGGATCGGCTATCCAGAACAGCGGGCGGGCGCCGATCAGGATGTCGCGGATGGTGCCACCGCCGATGGCGGTGACCGCCGCCAGCACGATGACGCCGATGGCATCCATGCGCAGGCGGCCGGCGACCAGCACGCCGGAGAAGGCAAACACGGCGGTACCGAAGAGGTCAATCAGGTAGACAATCTGTTCGATGAAGGGGCTTTCCATGGAAACGGCCAGGCTCCAGGTTAATCAGATGGATGAAGTTGGGGGCTGCCAGGTTGCAAAATTGGCGCGAAATTGTAATGGCTTGCCGCCTTTGTGACCAGCCCGGCGCGTTCATTTTTCGCCGTCAGGCGATGCCTGGCGCGCCGTGTCGATATGGGCACACAACTGCTCGATGCCCTGCAGGGTGCGCGGGCCCAACCGGTGCAGCCAGTCGGCGTTGATGGCCCGCAACTGGCCGCGGCGTACCGCCTCCAGTCGCGGCCAGCGGCGCCAGTTGGCCAGGCTGGCGTCGCCCTCGGGGCTGAGCAACAGCTGCGGGTTGGCCGCCAGCACCGCTTCCTCGCTGACCTGGGGATAGGGGGCGGGGCTGCCGGCAAAGGGATTGTCGCCACCACAGAGATGAATGGCATCCTGGATCCAGCTGCCTTCGGCCACCGTCATCAGCGGTGGCGACCAGAGCTGGTAGAACAACCGCACTCTGGGCTGCTGGGCATGCTGCCGGCGCAACTGCGCCAGCTGCTGTTCAATCTGCCCGGCCAGGCGTTCGGCGGCTACCCCATGGCCGGTTTCTCGTCCCAGCAGGCGCAGTTCCAGCGGCAGATCGGCCAGGTGCTGGGAGCGCAGGCTGAGCACCCGGATGCCGAAGGGGGCCAGGGTCGTCTCCACCCGCGCCGCCGCGCCCTGCCAGAGCACGACCAGATCCGGCTGCAGGGCCAGCAGCGCGTCGGTGTTGAGGCTCTGGAAGTTGGCCACCCGCGGCAGCCGGCGCGCAGGCTCCGGCCAGTCGCTGGCCTCATCCACCGCCACCAGTGAGGGCCCTGCGCCTATGGCATACAGCATCTCGGTGACATGGGGGCTCAGGCTGATGATGCGCGCCGGCGCCGCCGACAGGCCGAGCGAGCAGAGCCCGAGCAGGCCGGCGGTCAGGGCCCGGCCCAGGAGGGGGCGGACTGCCACTTACATCCGACTCAGCATGGCCAGCACCAGCTGCGAGGAGTGCAGGGCGGCGGTTTCCAGATAGGCGTCGAAGGTGTGGGGCGACTCCTTGCCGGCGATGTCGGAGAGCGAACGGATCACCACGAAGGGAATGTGGAACTGGTAGCAGACCTGGGCGATGGCGGCGCCCTCCATTTCCACGGCGGCCATGCCGGGAAAGTCGGCGCGGGCCTTGTCGATGCGCGCCGGATCGCACATGAACTGATCGCCAGTACAGATGAGTCCCAGTTTGCTGTGCAGTTCGGGCACCTCGGCCACGGCGGCCTGGGCCAGCGTGATGAGGCGCGCATCGCCCTCGAAGGCGGCGGGCATGCGCGGTACCTGGCCCAGCTCGTAGCCGAAGGCGGTGACATCCACATCGTGGTGACGCACTTCACTGGAAATCACCAGATCGCCGACATTCAGCGCCGGATCGAAGCCGCCCGCCGAGCCGGTGTTGATCACGCAATCGGGCGAGAAGCGCTCCAGCAGCAGGGTGGTGGCCACGGCGGCGGCCACCTTGCCGATGCCGGAGCGGGTCAGGATCACCTCTTTGCCGGCCAGGGAGCCGGCATAGAATTCGCAGCCTGCCAGCGACAGCACCTGGACCTGCCGCATCTGGCTCCGCAGTATGGCCACTTCCTGCTCCATGGCGCCGATAATGCCTATCTTCATGGCAAAGGTTCCTCTTTCCGAAAAGCGGGCATCATAGCATCCCGGGGCCGGCGGCGGCAGCAGTCGGGACGTCGCTTGCTGGCGAGGGAACAGCCAAAGATCGCTGAATCGCCGTCCCCGGTGACGGAGATCAATTTTCACGAGGCGTGAAACTGTTTTCCAGCCTCATCAATCGTCTGCAATATCTGTATAATCCCCGGCGGGAAATTTCGTATCAATAACATTTCGGAGAATGGCTTTAATGAAAAAGACCAAGATCGTCTGCACCATCGGTCCCAAGACCGAGTCCAAGGACATGCTGGGCAAGCTGCTGGATGCCGGCATGAACGTCATGCGTCTGAACTTCTCCCACGGCGACTACGTCGAGCACGGCACCCGCATCAAGAATGTGCGTGAAGTCTGTGCCGAAACCGGCAAGCAGTGCGCCATCCTGCTGGACACCAAGGGCCCCGAGATCCGTACCATCAAGCTGGAAGGTGGTAATGATGTGGATCTGGTCGCCGGTCAGACCTTCACCTTCACCACCGACCAGACCGTCATCGGTAACAAGGATCGCGTGGCCGTGACCTACCCGGGGCTGGCTTCAGATCTGAAGATTGGCAACACCGTGCTGGTGGACGATGGCCTGATCGGCATGGAAGTCACCGAAGTGACCGAACGTGAAGTGGTCTGCAAGGTGCTGAACAACGGCGCCCTGGGCGAAAACAAGGGCGTCAACCTGCCGGGCGTCAAGACCCAGCTGCCGGCCCTGGCCGAGAAGGACAAGAAGGATCTGATCTTCGGTTGTGAGCAGGGCGTGGACTTTGTGGCCGCCTCCTTCATCCGCAAGAAGGAAGACGTGCTGGCCATCCGCGAGCACCTGAAGGCTCATGGTGGCGAGAACATCCACATCATCTCCAAGATCGAAAACCAGGAAGGCCTGGACAACTTCGACGAGATCCTGGAAGTGTCCGACGGCATCATGGTGGCCCGTGGTGACCTGGGTGTGGAAATTCCGGTGGAAGAGGTGATCTTCGCCCAGAAGATGATGATCCAGAAGTGCAACAAGGCCCGCAAGGTGGTCATCACCGCCACCCAGATGCTGGACTCCATGATCAAGAACCCGCGTCCGACCCGCGCCGAAGCCGGTGACGTGGCCAACGCCGTGCTGGACGGCACCGATGCCGTCATGCTGTCCGGCGAGTCCGCCAAGGGTAAGTACCCGCTGGAATCCGTGTCCATCATGGCCACCATCTGCGAGCGTACCGATGGCGTCATGCCTTCCAACCTCTCCTCGGCCAACGACAGCATCAAGCTGCGTATCACCGAAGCCGTGTGCAAGGGCGCGGTGGAAACCACCGAGAAGCTGGATGCCCCGCTGATCGTGGTGGCCACCCAGGGCGGCAAGTCTGCCAAGGCCATCCGCAAATATTTCCCCAAGGCCTACATCCTGGCTCTGACCACCAACACCAAGACCGCCCAGCAGCTGCAGCTCTCCAAGGGTGTGGTGCCGGTGATCGTGGAGGAGATCGCCTCTACCGACGATTTCTATCGCCTGGGCAAGGAAATGGCGGTGCAAACCGGCCTGGCCAAGAAGGGTGATACCGTGGTGATGGTCTCCGGTGCCCTGGTACCGAGCGGCACCACCAACACCTCCTCCGTGCACGTGGTCTAAGCCGCGCGGCACCGGTCGGCTTTCGCCGACCACCTCCAATCCGGCCGGGCCTATGCCCGGCCGGATTTTTTTGTCTGCAGGCCGCAGAAATTGGGTTTCCGGCTGCCGGATGGATAGGCGCGCATCCTGTAGCCGGCTACTATAGGGCTTCCCGAGCAGGTTGTTTCAGGTAGCAGGCCCCATGTCATCACGAGTCACAGTCCCCTTTTCCTGGTTCCGATCTCCGGCGGCCTCTGGTGTCGTTCTTGGTTGTCTGTTTGCCTGCTGGCTGCTGGCCGCCTGGCCAGCCGGAGCGGCCGAGTCCAATGGCCTGCCCCAGCGCGCCAGCCTGCAGAACAAGCTGGAGGCGCTGGCCAAGCGCAGCACCCTGACGCTGGCCGAGAAGGCCGAGCGGGAGGACATCGAAGCGACCCTCAATTTTCTGGATGCCATCGACAAGGAGCAGGCCAAGCTCAAGGAGCAGAAGCAGCAACTGGCCGCCGCGCCCGAGCAGTTGCGCGAGGTCAGCCGTCAGCTTGACCGGCTGCGCCGGGAGGCGTCTCCCTCGGCCAACGTCGCCGACCTGGCCCAGCTCAGCTTCAATCAGATCAGTGAGCGGCTGAATGCGGCCCTCGGTGATCTGCAGACGGCCCAGAGTGAGCTCTCTTCGGTCAACAGTCAGCTCACTTTTTTGCAGACCCTGCCCGAGCGGGCCCAGGCGGCCATGAGCCAGGCCTACCGGCGCAGCGAGGCGATCCGTACCCAGCTGGGGACCCTGGTCTCCCGCCAGGGGGAGGTGTCTCCCAGTCTGCGGGTACGCCTCAACACCGAGCTGGCCCTGCTGGCCCAGCAACTGGAGCAGCGGCAGACGGAGCTGGACAGCAATACCACGCTGCAGGATCTGATCTTCAAGCAACGTGATTACCTCAGTGCCCGCATCACGCGGCTGGAGCTGCAGGTGCAATTGCTGCAGCAGCAGCTGAGCACGCTGCGTCTGACGCAGACGGAAAAGACCCTGGAGTCCACGGGGCTGGAGGAGGGCAGCGCGCCGCTGGAGATCCATCCGCTGCTTAAAAAAGAGCTGAAGATCAACCAGCAGCTGAGCCAGCGACTGATGACCGCCACCGAGGAGGTCAACAGCCTGGTGCAGGAGAACATCAAGGTCAAAAACTGGCTGGAGCGGGTGACCCAGACCGAGCGCAATCTGAACGAGCAGATCTCGGTGCTGAAAGGCAGCCTGCTGCTGTCGCGCATCCTCTATCAGCAGCGCCAGATGCTGCCCGATCCCGAGCTGGCGCGTAACCTGGAGGAGCGCATCGCCGATCTGCGCCTGGCTCAGTTTGATCTCAATCAGCAGCGGGACCAGCTCTACCAGGGCAACGAGTACCTGGATGGCCTGCTGACCAAGAATGGTTTCCACCTGTCGCTGGATGAGCTCAAGTCACTCAACGATCTGCTGGACAACCGGCGTGAGCTGCTGGAGCAGCTGAACAAGCAGCTGGGTGCCCAGCTCAACCTGGCCATCAACGTGCAGCTGAACCAGCAGCAGCTGGAGCGGGTCAACCGTTCGCTGCAGCTGACCCTGCAGCAGCAGATCTTCTGGGTCAGCAGCAACAAGCCGCTGGATCTGGCCTGGCTGACGGGGTTGCCGGTGGCGCTGCTGGCCCAGTTGCAGGCGGCCAGCATCGGTCTGAAATCCGAGGAGTGGCAGGCCAACAGCCTCAAACTGCTGTTGGCCATAGTGCCCATGCTGTTGCTGGCGGGCATCATGCTGTGGCGTGGCACGGCCATCAAGGCGCGGCTGGCGGTCCTCGGGCGCGAGGTGGGGCAGTTGCGCCACGATACCCATTTGCACACCACCAAGGCGCTGGTCCTGCTGGCATTGCGTACCATTCCCGGTGCCCTGGCAATAGTGGCGGCCGGCCTGCTGCTCATGTACAGCGGCCTCAGCGAGCCGGAGGTGATCGGCCAGCTCTCCTTGCGCCTGGCCATGGCCTACATGGTGTTCGGACTGTTGCTGCGCCTGCTCAAACCGGACGGGGTGGCGGTGGTCCACTTCGGTCGCGCGCCCATCGCGGTGGCGCACATGAAACGTGCGTTGCAGCGTATCTGGGCCGTGCTGCTGCCGCTTATCATCATCGCCACCCTGGGCGAGCTGGATCCGGCGCGGCTGGCGGAGGATGTGTTGGGGCAGTGCATCAGCATCTTCTCGCTGTTGACGCTGTCGGTGCTTATCTTCACCAATTTCCGCAAATACTCCGACGGCCGGCCGGCCCATTTCCTGCGCCTGCTGACGGTCAGCATACTGGCGCTGGTGCCGCTGGCGCTGGTCGGGCTGCTGGTGATGGGCTACTACTTCACGGCCCTCAAGCTGAGCGCGCGCCTCATCGACAGTTTTTATCTGTTTACCGCCTGGGCGCTGGTGCATGATACGGCGCTGCGCAGCCTGTCGGTGGCCGCCCGGCGGCTGGCGTTCCGACGCGCGCTGGCCCGGCGCCAGCAGCGCAGCCAGGAGGGGGCTGACAACAGCGAGTTCATCGACGAAAAGCCGCTGGCCCTCGAGCAGATCAGCCAGCAATCCCTGCGTCTGACCAAGGTGGGGCTGGTGCTCATCTTCACCGGCGCCTTCTATTGGTTGTGGTCCGATCTGGTGGCGGTGTTCGCCTATCTGGACAGCATCACTCTCTGGTATCACAGCGTAGGCGGCGATGGCAGCGGCCTGCTGGAGCCGGTCAGCCTGCGGGATCTGCTGATGGCGCTGCTGTTTGCCCTGGTGGCCTACCTGATGACCCGTAACCTGCCCGGTCTGCTGGAGGTGCTGGTACTCTCCCGGCTGCAGCTGAGCCAGGGCTCCTCCTACGCCATCACCACCATGCTCTCCTACATCATCACCTCGGCGGGCCTGATTGCCTCGTTGTCGGCCATCGGCATGGCCTGGGACAAGTTGCAATGGCTGGTGGCGGCGTTGTCGGTGGGGCTGGGTTTCGGCCTGCAGGAGATCTTCGCCAACTTCGTCTCCGGTCTCATCATCCTGTTCGAGCGGCCGGTGCGCATCGGCGATGTCATCACCCTGGGCGAGTATTCCGGCAGCGTCAGCAAGATCCGCATCCGTGCCACCACCATCACCGACTTCGATCGCAAGGAGGTGATCATTCCCAACAAGGCGTTCGTCACCGAGCGGCTCATCAACTGGTCACTGTCGGATACCGTCACCCGGGTGATAGTGCGGGTGGGGGTGGCCTATGGCTCGGATCTGGACACCACCCGGGCGCTGCTGCTGCAGGCGGCGCGGGAAAATCGTCGGGTGATGAAAGAGCCCGAGCCGGTGGTCTTCTTTCTGGTGTTTGGTGCCAGCACCCTGGATCACGAGCTACGCTTCTTCGTGCGGGAGCTGGGGGATCGCAACCCGGTGATCGACGAAATAAACCGGCGCATCGATCAGCTGTTCCGCGAGCATCATATCGAGGTGGCCTTCAATCAGGTGGATGTGTTCATCAAGAATGCCCAGGGCGAGGAGCTGCAGGTGAGCACCCGGGAGGTCGCGGCGGCGGCGGGGGCGACGGCGGGGACGCCCCAGACCCTGCCTGCGGTGCCGGACAAGCCCGGGCCGGCGTTCTGACGCAGACAGCGCTCCGTCTGGCCTGTGATGGTGCAGGCCAGCCCGCCCGCGCTGGACGGCGTGGCGGTCTCAACCCCCAAGGAAACGGGAAAAGGAAAGCAGCATGAAACTCCTCATAGTGGGCGCCAGCGGGCTGGTGGGGCAGCAGGTGTTGCAACTGGCGCTGGCCGATCCCGATATCGAGCAGGTGGTGGCTCCCGGCCGCCGCGCCCTGCCGGCCCACTCCAAGTTGCACAATCCCATCGTCGATTTCGAGCAGCTGCCGGCCGATGCCGATTGGTGGCAGGCCGATGGCATCATACTGGCGCTCGGCACCACCCTGCGCCAGGCCGGCTCCCGGGAGGCCTACCGGCGGGTGGATTATGATTACAGCCGCCTGGCGGCCCGCCACGCCCGCGAGTGGGGCACCCCCAGTTGCGCGCTGCTCTCCAGCCTGGGGGCGGATGCCGACGCCTGGGTCTTCTATCCCCAGCTCAAGGGGGAGCTGGAGCTGGCGCTGCGGCTGCTGGAATTCGACTCCCTGACCCTGGTGCGCCCGGCCCTGCTGGATGGCGGGCGGCCGCTGCTGCAGCGGCCCATGGAGGCGCTGCTGCTGTGGGCCACCAAGGCGGTCGCGCCGCTGCTGCCGGCGCGCTACCGTCCGGTGACGAGCCGTGCGGTGGCCGAGAGCCTGCTGGCGGCCATCAAGGCGGCGCGT
>JBFHKO010000038.1:0-14843 GCA_041595355.1 Aeromonadaceae bacterium | reverse complement strand
TATCTGAGGGAGTACCCGCATGACTATCTTTCGAGCCAGGTTTACCTCAAGCCCTATCCGGAAGAGCTGGCCCTGCGTTACGGCCTCTGAGGCGGTGCGTCCATGAGTGTCCTGGTCTGGTTTCGCCAGGATTTGCGACTGCATGACCAGCCGGCACTGGCCGCCGCCTGCGCCAGTGGCGAGCCGGTGCAGGCGCTGTTCATCGCCACTCCGGAGCAGTGGATGGCCCACGAGCTGGCTCCCATGCGCGCCGATCTGCTGGAGCGGCAACTCAACCAGCTGGGTCGTGAGCTGGCTGAGCTGGGTATCCCGCTGCACCTGCTGGAGGTGCAGCGCTTCGCCGACATTGCCGAGCAACTGGCCCGCTTCGTCGGTCAGCGTGGCATCCGCCGCCTCTGCTTCAATCGCGAGATCCCCATCGACGAGCAGCGCCGGGATGCCGCCGTGGTTGCCCGGCTGGCGCATACCGGCGTGCAGGTGAGCCAATATGAGCAGCGGTGTGTGTTGCCTCCGGGCACTCTGCATACCGGCAGTGGTCACATGTATCAGGTGTTTACCCCCTTTGCCCGTGCCTGGCTCAAGCGGCTGCTGGCCGATGGCTTCGAGCTCCTGCCGCCGCCAGGCCCCCAGGGCGCGGCGCTGGACTGGCAACCACGTCGCCTCGATTACCCCAAGCGCGACAGTGGTGACTGGCCGGTGGGCGAGGCGGCTGTGCTGGCGCGCTTGCGCGACTTCTGTGCCCGGCATCTGCGCGACTATGGCGAGTTGCGGGATTACCCCGCCCAAGATGCCACCAGCCGGCTGTCGCCCTATCTGGCCCTCGGCATACTGTCGCCACGCCAGTGCCTGGCGGCCATGCAGGTCGAACTGGGTGAGCTGCCCGTGGAACGCGGGCAGCCGGGCTTTGTCTGGCTGAACGAGCTCATCTGGCGCGATTTTTACCAGCATCTGCTGGCGGCCCACCCGCAGCTGGCCATGGGCCGGCCCTTCAAGGCCCACACCGCCGCCATCCCCTGGCGCAAGGATCGGGCACTGTTCGCCGCCTGGTGCCAGGGCAAGACCGGCTATCCCATCGTCGATGCCGCCATGCGCTGCCTCAATGAGAGCGGCTGGATGCACAATCGACTGCGCATGGTGGTGGCCTCCTTCCTGGCCAAGGATCTGCACCTGCCCTGGTGGTGGGGCGAACATTATTTCATGCGCCATCTCATCGATGGCGAGCTGGCCGCCAACAACGGTGGCTGGCAGTGGGCCGCCAGCACCGGCGCCGATGCCGCCCCCTATTTCCGCATCTTCAATCCCACCACCCAGGGGCAGCGCTTTGATCCCCAGGGCGACTTCATTCGCGCCTGGCTGCCGGAGCTGGCGGCGCTGCCGGCCAAGGCCATCCACACGCCGCATGCCTGGCTGGCGGCGCGGGGGCTGGCGGACAGCTATCCTCAACCTGTGGTCGAGCACGCGCGCGCGCGGGAGCAGGCTCTGGCCCTGTTCAGTGAAGGAGGAACCAGGCATGTCTGATCTGATCACCCGTTTCGTGGCGCTCTATCAGCAACTCGACCGCCACAATCTGCAGCGCCTGGATGAGGTCTATGCGCCCGAGGTGCAATTCGTGGATCCGGCCCACCGCATCGACGGCCGTGAGGCTTTGCGGCATTACTTTGCCGGCCTGTATGCGAATGTCAGCGATTGCCGGTTCAGCATCGAGGGGGTCGATGAAGGGGAGGGGGTGGCCTGGATCCGCTGGACCATGACCCTGAGCCATCCGCGCCTGCAGGCGGGGCAGCCTTTTGCCGTCGAGGGAGCGAGCCAGCTGCGCTTCAATGAGCGCATCTACTGGCACCGGGACTACTTCGATCTGGGGGCCCTGTTCTATGAACGGCTGCCGCTGCTGGGCGCGCTGATCCGCGGGCTGAAAAGGAGGTTGAGCACATGAAACGCGCACTCATCACCGGCGCCAGCTCCGGTATCGGCCGGCAACTGGCACTGGATTACAGCCATGCTGGCTGGCAGGTGTTTGCCCTGGGACGGGATGCCGGACGCCTGGAAGCCCTGCAGGCCGAGGCGACGGGCATCGAGCCCTGTCAGTGCGACCAGTCGGACCGACCGGCCCTGGCCCGGCTGGCAGAGCGGGTACCGCCGCTGGATCTACTCATTCTCAACGCCGGCACCTGTGAATATATGGACAGCGTCATCCCCTTCGATGATGAGCGGTTTGCCCGGGTCATCGACACCAACCTCATCGGGACCGGCAACGTGCTGGCGGCCATGCTGCCCAAGCTTCAGCGCGGCGGCCGGCTGGCGCTGGTGGGTTCGGCGGTGACCCGCCTGCCGCTGACCCGTTCCGAGGCCTACGGTGCCAGCAAGGCCGGCATTGACTATCTGGCGGCCTGTCTGCGGCTGGATCTCTATCGGCATGGCATCGGCGTGAGCCTCATTCAGCCCGGCTTCGTGCGTACCCCGCTCACCGACAAGAACGACTTTCCCATGCCGACCCTGATGACGACGCAAGCGGCGGCGCGGCGCATCCGCCAGGGGCTGGACAAGGGCAAAAGCCGCATCGCCTTTCCACGGCGTCTGCACTGGAGCATGGCGTTGCTCGCCTGGCTGCCGACCGGCTGGTGGGTTCGTCTGGCGCAGTTCATGATGAAAGGGTAAGCAACCACCAAGGAGGCGGGGCATGCGGATAGCGATTGTCGGCAGTGGCATCTCGGGGCTGGTCTGCGGTTATCTGCTGGCGAAACAGCATTCGATCACCCTGTACGAGGCCAACGACTACCTGGGCGGCCATACCCATACCCTGGATGTGCCGCTGGCAGGCCGGACCCATGCCGTCGATACCGGCTTCATCGTGTTCAACGATCGCACCTATCCGCGCTTCAATCGCCTGCTCTCCCGGCTGGGGCTTACACCGCAGCCTACCGAGATGAGCTTCTCGGTGCGCCATGGGCCCAGCGGTTTCGAATACAACGGCCATGATCTCAACAGCCTGTTTGCCCAGCGCCGCAATCTGCTGAGCCTGCCATTTTATCGGTTTATCAGGGACATTTTGCGTTTCAACCGCCAGGCGCGCCGTCACCTGGCCGAGGGACGCCTGGCACGCTGGACCACCCTTGGCGACTATCTGCAGGCCGGCGGCTATGGCGATTTTTTCATCCGCCGCTACATACTGCCCATGGGCGCCGCCATCTGGTCGGCCTCACTGGATGACATGCGCCGCATTCCGCTGACGTTCTTCCTGGGCTTTTTCGAGCAGCATGGCCTGCTCAACGTGGTGGATCGCCCTCAGTGGTATGTGCTACCCGGTGGTTCGCGCAGCTATATCGAGCCGCTGATCCGCCATTGGCAAGGCGGCATCCGTCTGGCCACCCCGGTACGGGGGATCCGGCGCCGCGCAGACGGGGTGACCCTGGCTAGTGCCGATGGGGAGAGCCACTTCGACGCCGTCATCCTGGCTTGCCACAGCGATCAGGCCCTGCAGCTGCTCGAGGATGCCTCGCTGGCCGAGCGTCAGATTTTGGGCGCCATTCCCTACCGTGACAACGAGGTGGTGCTGCATACGGATGTGCGGCTGTTACCCCGCAGCCCGCGAGCCTGGGCCAGCTGGAATTACCTGCTGGATGACGACGAGGCGCGTCCGGCCGCCGTCACCTATGACATGAACCGGCTGCAGGGGATCGGGGCCGGCGAGACCTTCTGCGTCACCCTCAACCGCAGTGAGCTTATCGATCCGGCCCGCATTCTGGCCCGTTTTGACTACAGCCACCCCCAATTCACCCAGGCGGCCATCGCCGCCCAGGGGCGCCGCAACGAGATCTGCGGCCTCGGCGCGACCCACTTCTGTGGTGCCTACTGGCATAACGGCTTTCATGAAGATGGTGTGCGCAGTGCCCTGGAGGTGTGTGCCCGCTTCGGCGTCGCGTTATGACGGAACTGCACAGTGCGTTCTACAGCGGCTGGGTGAGCCACCGGCGTTATCGCCCGCGGCGGCATGCCTTTCGTTACCGTCTCTACATGCTGGCCCTGGATCTGGATGAGCTGCCGCAGGTGGTGGCGCGCTGCCCCTGGTTTGGCCTGGAGCGTTTCGCCCAGGTGAGCTGGTACCGGCGCGATTTTCTGGCCGGTGTCGATCCGGCTCTGCCCCTCAGGCAGGCGGTCTGGCAGACAGTGGCGCAGCTGGGTGGCGAGGCGTTTCCCGAGGAGCGGGTGGTGCAGCTGGCCAATCTGCGCTGCTGGGGGCTCTATTTTTCGCCGGTCAATTTCTATTTTTGCTACCGGGGCGAGCAGGCGCGCTATCTGCTGGCAGAGGTGAGCAACACCCCCTGGGGCGAGCATCACTGCTACCTGGTGGATCTGGTGGCGCCTCAGCCCACCGAGAAGGCCTTTCCGGTATCGCCGTTCATGGAGATGGCCCTGCGTTACCACTGGCGGGTCCGGGCGCCAGGGGCGCATCTGCTGGTGCATATCGAGAACTGGCCGCGGGACGGCGCTGCAGCGGGCAAGCTGTTCGATGCCACGCTGGCGCTGGAACGCCAGCCCCTGGTGGCCGGGCTGGGCGGCCTGCTGTGGCGCCACTGGCCCCTCATGACGGTGAACATACTGGCGGGTATCTACTGGCAGGCGCTGCGCCTGTTTGCCAAACGGGTGCCCTTTCATGGTCACCCCTGACGGGTGGCAATCCCATTCGAGGAGGAGCGCGCATGGAATGTGACGGCACGGTCGCCACCCCGGCGACAGGATTGAGGGCGCGGCTGATCCGCAGCCTGCTGTTTCGCCTGCTCGCGGGGGTGCAACAGGCTGGCCTGACCCTGCAGGAGGGCGATGAGCTGATCCGGTTCGGCGATCCGTTGGCGCCGCTGCAGGCCCGGATCGTCATCCGCGATCCGGCGGTCTATGCTCGCCTGTTGCGCGGCGGCTCCATCGCCGCCGCCGAAAGTTATGTGGCCGGGCAGTGGCAGACACCGGATCTGACCAGCCTCATCCGCATCATGGCACGCAATCAGGAGGTGCTGGAGCGGCTGGAGCAGGCGCTGGGCTGGTTGACCCGGCCGCTGCAACGCTGGCAGCAGTGGCGCCAGCGCAACAGCCTGGCGGGCGCCCGCAGCAACATCCGCGCGC
Organism: Aeromonadaceae bacterium; assembly: GCA_041595355.1. Lineage (GTDB taxonomy): Bacteria > Pseudomonadota > Gammaproteobacteria > Enterobacterales > Aeromonadaceae > JBFHKO01. The sequence goes on along the minus strand of JBFHKO010000038.1, from coordinate 9,728 downwards.
ACTACGATCTCGGCAATGGCCTCTATGCGGGGCTGCTGGATCCCTGGATGCAATACTCCTCGGCCATCTATCCTCACGACGCGGCGAACCTGGCGGCGGCCCAGCAGCACAAACTCAAGACCATCTGTGACAAGCTGGCCCTCGGCCCCGAGGATCACCTGCTGGAGATAGGTACCGGCTGGGGCGGGCTGGCTATCTTTGCCGCCCGCCACTACGGCTGCCGGGTGACCACCACCACCATCTCCGAGGCGCAGTATGCCCATGCGCGGGAGTGGATCGCCCGGGAAGGGCTCAATGAGCGCATCACCTTGCTCAAGCAGGACTACCGTTTGCTGGAGGGGCAGTATGACAAGCTGGTCAGTATCGAGATGATAGAGGCGGTGGGACATGCCTACCTGCCCGGCTTCTTCCGCCGCCTGGGGCATCTGCTCAAACCCGACGGCCGTTTGTTGATCCAGGCCATCACCATAGACGACCGTCGCTACGACAGGTACCGCAAGCGGGTGGACTTCATCCAGCGCCACATCTTCCCGGGGGGCGCCTTGCCCTGCATCGGCGAGATGCTGCGCCATCTTACCGAGCAGACGGATCTGCTACTGGTGCGGCTGCAGGATTATGGCCCCCACTATGCGCGCACCCTGGCCGACTGGCGGACGCGACTCGAAAATGGCGCCGGCGAGTTGGCCGAACTGGGCTTCGGCGACGAATTCCGTCGTCTGTGGCGCTTTTATTTCTGTTATTGCGAAGGGGGGTTCAGCGAGCGGGTCATCGGCCTGGTACAGCTCGAAGCCACCAAGCCGGGGCCCAGTGCATGGTCTGGCAGCTGAGTCAGCTACTGGGATTTACCGCCTTCTGGTGGCTGGCGGTGCTGGGCCGTGCCGCCGCCGTGCCCTGGCTGCTGGCGCTGCTGTTGCTGCATTTTTGCTTCACGCCCACCCGATGGCTGGATGGGGTGGCCCTGCTGGCGGGACTGGCCGGCTTTGCCCTGGATGCCCTGCTGACTCGCCTGGGGGTATTCCAGTTCCCCTCCTCCTGGCCGCCTCTGTGGCTGGCACTGCTCTGGTGCGGCTTTGCGGTGAGTCTGCCCCATGGTGCGCCCTGGCTGTGGCTCCGCCGCGCCTGGCTGCCCTGGCTGGGCGCGTTGCTGGGCGCGTCGAGTTATCTGGGCGCCTGGCTATTGGGGGCCGTGGCGCTGCCCCTGGGCGGCGTGGCGACGGGATTGTTGCTGGCGCTGCTCTGGGCGCTGTGGTTACCGCTGTTTGTTTATCTGCTGGCAAAAAACGGGGAGTCGTCGCCATGAATCATCGCCTCTTCACACAGGGCCTGCTGGTGCTGTTGCTGCTGGTGGTCGCCGCGCCGGTTCCGGGTGGCGCGGCACCCGCCATGGCGGCCCTGGAGCCCAGCCTCAGAACCGTGGGCAAGGGCAGCATGCACTGGCTGTGGTGGAAGCTCTACGATGCCCGCCTGCTAAGCGCTGACGGGCGCTACCGCCGGGGGCAACGGCCGCTGTTGCTGCAGCTGCGTTATGCCCGCGATATCAGCCGCGACCAACTGCTGGAGACCACCCGGGGAGAGTGGCAGCGGCTGGGCGTCGACGGTTGGCAGCAGCAGGTCTGGAGCGCGGCGCTGGCCAGACTGTGGCCGGATGTCACCACCGGCCAGCAGCTGAGCCTGTATCTGGATGGCAAGGGCAGCAGTCATTTTTACCATCAGGGCCGCTACCTGGGTGCCATCGACACGCCCGCCTTTGGCGAGGCATTCCTGGACATCTGGTTGTCGCCCCGTACCCGGGCGCCACAATTGCGCCGTCAACTGACAGGAGAACGCTGATGTACCCATGCATCCGATACCGGGGTTTGCTGTGTGCTCTCGCGCTGCTGGGCCTGGCCGGCTGTACGGCGGGCCTGGAGGATTACCAGGGCAGCACGCCCTCCTTTCGGCTGGAGCAGTTTTTCGACGGCCCGCTGGTGGCCCATGGTCTGGTGCTGGATCGCAGTGGCCGGGTCACCGAACGTTTCAGCGTCAGCATGCAGGGGCGCTGGCAGGGCGACCAGGGGGTGCTCGATGAGCAGTTTCGCTATGCCGATGGTCGCCGGGAGCGGCGGGTCTGGCGGCTGGAAAAACAGGCCGAGGGTCGCTATCTGGGACGTGCCGACGACATCGTCGGTGAGGCGCAGGGACAGGCTGCCGGCTTTGCCCTCAATTGGCACTATCGCCTGGATCTTCGGCTGAAGGATGGCGACAGGGTCAAGGTCGACTTCGACGACTGGATGTACCTGCTGGATGAACAGCGACTCATCAATAGGGCCATCATTCGCAAGTTCGGCTTCCGGGTCGGCGAGGTGCTGCTTTACATCGAGCGTCAACCGCCCGGGTAGGGGCATGGCGGTAATGTGTATCGGATCCCGGCATCCTCAGTGCGGCTGTGGCAAGCTTCTCGGGCATGCAGGCGGATCAGGGCCTGGCAGGCTCCCGGAACACTGCTAAGGAAGGCCGTCCCTATGGCACTCACACTCCTGCGACGCCCGCTGTGGCTGGCGCTGCTCATCCTTATCCTGGTCATCCTCTGGATGATCAGCGGCGGTGCGCCCATCACGGCCCAGCGTGACGCGCCCGCGCCGGAGGCGGTTGCAACCGAGACTGATGGCGGCCCCATGCGGGTCAGCGTGGTGACCTCGGTCGCCACTCCCATCAGCCGGGAGGTGCGACTGCAGGGACAGGTGGAGCCCGGGCGGCATGTGCAGCTCAAGGCACAGACCAGCGGGCGGGTGGTTGGCCTGCCGGTGGCGCGTGGACAGCCGGTTGCGGAAGGGGCCCTGCTGGTCCAATTGTCCACCGAGGAGCGGCCGGCGCGGCTGGCCCAGGCCGAGGCCGAGCTGCGTCAGATCCGGCATGCCCTCAATGCCGCTCAAACCCTCAGAAAACGGGATCTGCAATCCCAAAGCCGGTTGCTGGAGCTGCAGGCCCAGTTTGCGGCAGCCGAGGCGGCCCGGGAGAGCGCCCGCCTGGATCTGGCCCACAGCCGCATCAGCGCCCCCTTTGCCGGCATTCTGGATCTGCGGCCCCTGGAACTGGGCGATTTTGTCGAGCGGGGCGATCCCGTGGCCACCCTGGTGGATGTGCAGACCTTGCTGGTGACCGCGCAGGTGCCCCAGTCTCAGCTCGGCGAGCTGAGACTGGGGCAAGCCGCCCAGGTGCAGCTGGCCCAGGGGCTCAGCCTGGCCGGTACCCTGACTTATATCGCCACCCAGGGCGAGGCGGGAACCCGCAGCTTCCGGGTGGAGGTACAGGTTGCCAACCCCGAGGGGCGGCGCCTGGCGGGACGCTCGGCCACCCTGGTGCTGCCGATCGAGACGGTAATGGCGCATGCTGTCTCCCCGGCGTTGCTCAGCCTCGGCAACCGCGGTCAGCTGGAAATCAAGGGCGTCGATGCGCAGCAGCGGGTGCAGGCCTATCCGGTGCAGATGGTCCGCGCCAGCGCCGACGGCATCTGGTTGCAGGGGTTGCCGGAGCGGGTGCAGCTCATCAGCCTGGGGCAAGGCTTCGTGGCGCCCGGCGAGCGGGTCGAGCCGGTCATGGCGCCGGCACCCTAGGAGAGACCGCATGCATGCACTGATCGCCGCCCTCGTCGACCGCAGCCGCACCAGTCTGTTGTTGCTGCTGTTTCTGCTCATCTGCGGCAGCCTGGCCTTTGTGGCCATCCCCAAGGAGTCGGTGCCGGATGTGGCCATTCCCATCATCTATGTCTCCATGCGCCATGAAGGTATCTCCCCCGAGGATGCGGAGCGGCTGCTGGTGCGGCCCATGGAAAACGAGCTCAAGTCCATCGAGGGGGTGAAGCAGATGTCCGCCACCGCCAGCGAAGGCCATGCCTCGGTGATGCTGGAGTTCGATGCCGGTTTCGACGCCGGCAAGGCGCTTCGGGATGTGCGTGACAAGGTGGATGTCGCCAAGGCGGAATTGCCGGCAGATACGGATGAACCCACGGTCAACGAGGTCAACGTGGCGCTGTTCCCGGTGCTCTCCTTCGCCCTGTCGGGGCCCCTGACCGAGGCGCAACTGGTGAAGCTGGCCCGGGAGCTGCGCGACGAGCTGGAAGGCCTGCCCGGGGTGCTGGAGGTGGTGATTGGCGGCGATCGGGAAGAGCTGCTGGAGATCATCGTCGATCCCCTGGCGCTGGAGAGTTATCACCTGGACTACGCAGAGCTGCTGCGGCTGGTGGCCGGCAATAACCAGCTGGTGGCTGCCGGTGCCCTCGACACCGGGGCCGGGCGACTGGTGATGAAGGTGCCGGGGGTGATCGAGAGCCTGGAGGATGTGCTGCGCCAGCCCATCAAGGTTGAGGGCAATACGGTGGTGACTTTCGGCGACGTGGCCCGGATCAACCGCAGCTTCAAGGATGCGGAGGGCTTTGCCCGGGTGGGCGGTCAGCCGGCCCTGACCCTCGAGGTCAAGAAGCGGGTCGGTGCCAACATCATCGAGACCATCGCCCAGGTCCAGGCACTGGTGGCCGAGCGCCAGGCTCAGTGGCCGGCTGCCGTGCAGGTTGCCTACATACTGGATGAGTCCCAGCAGATCCGCGACATGCTGCGTGATCTGCTCAACAACGTCATCTCGGCCATAGTGCTGGTGATGCTCATCGTGCTGGCCGCCATGGGTGGGCGCTCCTCGCTGCTGGTGGGGCTGGCCATCCCCGGCTCCTTTCTCACCGGCATGCTGATTATCTACAGCCTCGACTACACCCTCAACATAGTGGTGCTGTTCAGCCTGATCCTGGTGGTGGGCATGCTGGTGGATGGCGCCATCGTGGTGACCGAGCTGGCGGCTCGCCGGTTGAGTGAAGGCCTGTCGCCACGGCAAGCCTACGTCGATGCTGCCAGCCGCATGGCCTGGCCCATTATCTCCTCCACCGCCACCACCCTGGCGGTGTTCCTGCCTTTGCTGTTCTGGCCGGGGGTGGTGGGCCAGTTCATGAAATACCTGCCCATTACCGTCCTCATCTGCCTCAGCGCCTCGTTGCTGATGGCCCTGGGCTTCATTCCGGTGCTGGGGGCGGTCATGAGCGGCGCCCGTGGCACGGTTGGCGCGCTCGGGGCGCAACCGGCGTCGCGCTTCAGCCGGGGCTACCGGCGTGCCCTGGCATGGCTGCTGAGGTATCCGGGCCTGACCCTGGGGCTGGCGCTCTCCCTGCTGCTGGCCAGCTATGTGGCCTATGGCCTGTTTGGCAAGGGCGTGAGCTTCTTTCCCGAGGTGGAGCCCGAGTCGGCCCAGGTGCTCATCCATGCCCGCGGCGATCTCGCCATCGGCGAGAAGGATGCCCTGGTCCGGCAGGTGGAGTCGCGGCTGCTGGCCCTGCCGGAGCTCAAGGTGCTGGCCGCCCGTTCCTTCAATACGCCCGGCTATGGCATGGCCCAGGATGTGGTGGGGACGTTGCAGTTCCAGTTTGTCGACTGGTACCGGCGGCGCCCGGCCAGTCTCATTCTGGAGAGCATGCGCGAGCGAACCGCCGATCTGGCCGGCATGCGCCTCGAGTTTCGCAAGGCCGAGCAGGGGCCCGGCGGTGACAAGCCCATCCAGTTGCAGGTCGCGGGGCCCGACAGCCACCAGCTGGAGGGGGCGGTGGCGGCCATCCGCCGGCAGATGGCGCTGCTGGGCGGCTTTGCCGACAGCGAGGATGACCGCTCGTTGCCGGGCATAGAGTGGCGGCTGCAGGTGGATCGGGAAGAGGCGGCGCGCTACGGCGCCGATGTGGCGCTGGTGGGCAATGCCGTCCAGTTGCTGACGTCGGGCATCAAGGTGACCGACTACCGACCCGTCGACAGCGACGATGAGGTGGATATCCGCATCCGCCTGCCGCTGGCCGATCGCCATCTGGATCAGCTGGAGCGTCTGCATGTGCGCACGCCAAGCGGCATGGTGGCCATCAGCAATTTCGTGCAGCTGACGCCGGCCCCTAAGACCAGCACCATAGCGCGGGTGGATGGCCGGCGGGTGATCACCATCAAGAGCGATGTCGAGGAGGGCGTGCTGGCCAGCGAGCGGGTCGAGGCCCTGCAGGCGGCGCTGGCCGGCCTGGCATTGCCGGAGGCGGTGCGGGTGCAGTTCAAGGGGGAGGACGAGGATCAGCGGGAGGCGGGGCGCTTTCTTGCCCAGGCCTTCCTGGCCGCCCTGCTGCTGATGATCCTCATCCTGGTGACCCAGTTCAACAGCCTCTACCAGACGTTGCTGGTGCTCTCGGCCATCGTCTTTTCCACCTCCGGCCTGCTGCTGGGGTTGCTGGCCAGCGGCCAGACGTTCGGCATCGTCATGTGCGGCATCGCCATCATTGCCCTGGCGGGCATAGTGGTGAACAACAACATCATCCTCATCGATACCTACAACGAGATGCGCGCCAGGGGCGTGGCGCCCGTGGCGGCGGCGCTGGAAACCGGCTGCCTGCGGCTGCGGCCGGTGCTGCTCACTGCCATCACCACGGTACTGGGACTGGTGCCCATGGTGCTGGCGCTCAACATCGACCTGCTGCGGCGCAGCATTTCGCTCGGCGCCCCCTCCACCCAGTGGTGGACCCAGCTCTCTTCGTCCATCGCCGGGGGCCTGAGCTTCGCCACCCTGCTGACCCTGTTTCTCACTCCCTGCCTGCTGGTGCTGGGCGAGCAGCTGCTGGCCCGCTACCGTCGCTGGCGCAGCGGCAGCAAGGCCGTGGCGGGATGAGGCTCGAGCTCATCCGGCACCGCTCATCTCGTCCAGCGTCAGGGAGAAGCTGGGGATGAAGGTGTCGATGAAGTAGGCCACCGCCGGTGTCATGCGCTCGTCCAGCATGGCCAGCAGCCGGCGGCGGGCCAGTTCGAACTCGTGGTTGCCGGCGGAGAGCTCTTCCAGGCACTTGGTGTAAGCGCACAAGGTGTCGGCGGCCTTGACTACCCGCACATGCTCGGCATCCTGGTGCTCGGAGTCCAGCAGCGGGCGGAAATCTTCGAGAAATTCGGCGGGCAGCATGGCCAGCAGTCGCTGTTCGGCGGCTTTTTCGATTTCCTTGTATTCCCGGGCGATGGCCGGATTGTGGTATTTGACCGGTGTGGGCAGATCCCCGGTCAGCACTTCGGTGGCATCATGATAGAGGGCCATGAGCGCGGCCCGCTCCGGGTTCAGGTGGCCACCGAACTTGCGGTTTTCGATGAGGGCCAGAGCATGGGCCAGCATGGCCACCTGCAGGCTGTGTTCGCTGATGTTCTCTTTTTGCACATTGCGCATCAGCGGCCAGCGGTAGATGAGTTTCATGCGCGAGAGCTGGGCGAAGAAGTGGCTGCCAGCGGGGGCGGTCTGGCTCATTGCAGTACCACCCAGCCGTGCTCACCCTTGGCAAAGCGAGCCTGGGTGGCCTGCTTCTGGCGGCCAACCAGCGGCATGCGGGTCTCCACCTCGAAGCTGCAGGTGTAGGCGGCATCCTGTTTCTCGCAGTCGAGACGCTTGACCGACAGCACCTCTATCTTGCCGCTTTCACCCAGCAGTATGGTGGATAAATCGTTGGCCTCGGCATAACTGGCCTGCAGGGCCGCCTTTATCTCGTCATCGTCCGGGCCGCCGCAGCCGGCCAGCAGCAAGGCGGCCAGCAGTGGCAGGGACAGGAGGGGTTTATTCATGACTGGCGCATCTCCCGGGGTCGCGGAAAAAAGATCCCGCAGCACCGGCGGCGGGATCTTATCTTCGCCCGTTCGGACGGCCAGGTAAAGGCAAGCGTTACTGGCTGTAGTGCTTCAGGAAGCGGGCCAGCCGGGTGATGGCATCGTCCAGCACCTCCACCTGGGGCAGGAACACCAGCCGGAAGTGATCCGGGGCATGCCAGTTGAAGCCGGTGCCCTGTACCAGCAACAGCTTCTGCTGCTGCAGCAGATCGAACACCATCTTCTGATCGTCCTTGATGGGATAGACCTTGGGATCCAGGCGCGGGAACATGTACAGGGCGCCCTTGGGCTTGACACAGGAGACGCCGGGAATGTCGTTCAGCAGCTCCCAGGAAAGGTCGCGCTGCTTGCGCAGGCGGCCACCGGGCAGGATCAATTCGTTGATGCTCTGATAGCCGCCGAGGGCGGTCTGGATCGCCGACTGCATGGGCACATTGGGGCACAGCCGCATGGAGGCCAGCATCTCCAGCCCTTCGATGTAGCCCTTGGCATTTTGCTTGGGCCCGCTGACCACCATCCAGCCCATGCGAAAACCGCAGGCGCGGTAGGCTTTGGAGAGGCCGTTGAAGGTCACCACCACCACGTCGTCGCAGAGGGTGCAGATGCTGTGATGGGAGACGTCGTCGTAGAGGATCTTGTCGTAGATCTCGTCGGCAAAGATGATGAGGTTGTGCTGGCGCGCAATCTCGATCACCTCCAGCAGGAACTCGGTGCCATAGACGGCGCCGGTGGGGTTGTTGGGGTTGATCAGCACTATGCCCCGGCTGCGGGGGGTGATCTTGGCGCGGATATCGTCCAGATCCGGATACCACTCCGCCTGTTCGTCACAGATATAGTGCACCGGATGGCCGCTGGAGAGGGTGACGGCGGCGGTCCACAGCGGGTAGTCGGGGGCGGGGATCAGGACTTCGTCACCGTTGTTGAGCAGGGCCTGCATGGCCATGACGATGAGCTCGGAGGCGCCATTGCCGATGTAGATGTCATCGATATCCGCCTTGCGCAACCCCTTCTGCTGGTAATGCTGGGCCACCGCCTTGCGGGCGGCAAACTGGCCCTTGGCGTCGCCGTAGCCCTGGCCCTGGGCCATGTTGACCATGACATCCTTGATCACCTCTTCCGGGGCGTCGAAGCCAAAGGCGGCCGGGTTGCCGATGTTGAGCTTGAGGATACGGTGGCCTTCGTCTTCCAGCCGGCGCGCTTCCTTGTGCACCGGGCCGCGAATGTCGTAGCAGACATTGTCCAGCTTGTGGGATTTATCGATAGAAAACATCTTGAACTGCTGCCTCTGCAAGTTGGGGGGAGTCTCCGCCGGAGGAGGGCTCCCAAGGGCTCTATTCTTCCCGGTATGACGGTGTAACACAACGGCCAGGCCGACGTTTGCCGATATTTTGACGCATGCCGGCGGCGGCCCGGCGAACGGTCAGTCGCTGATCTCGACGACCTGATCCCGGTAGATCTGCTCCAGCACCGCCCGTTCGAACTTGTAATGGGGCGAGGCGATGCGGCGCGCCTTGAGGGCCTGCCTGATCTTGGGCGGAAAGGTCAGGCCGTTGGTCATCAGCACGAAGACCTTGCGCTTGCCGGATGCCGTGGTGATGAAACCGGCCAGGTTGGAGACATTCTGCAGGGTGCCGGTCTTGGCGGTGACGTTCTTCACCAGCGGCGGATTCTGCACGCTGCCGCGCGAGCCCATGGTGCCGCTCATGCCGGCCACCGGGAACAGCTTGATGAGCTGCAGCTCCTTGTCATGCAGGGCGATGAACTCCAGCACCTGCAACATCTGGTTGGCGGTGATGAGGTTGTGGGCCGACAGCCCCGACCCATCGGCCAGCAGCGCCGAGCCGAGATCGATGCCGGCCTTGTGCTTCAGGATGGCGCGAATGGCATCCGCGCCGGTGGCGTAGGAGGCGGGACGTTTCAGATACAGGTGCCCCAGTGCCCGGGTCAGGCTGTCGGCTATCAGGTTGTCCGATTTTTTCAGCATCCGCTCGAGCAGCCGCTCAAGCGGGGCCGAGGTCAGGTGGGCCAGTTCGACCAGGTTGGCCG
>JBFHKO010000037.1:0-14936 GCA_041595355.1 Aeromonadaceae bacterium | reverse complement strand
GGGGCACGCCGGCCGGTCAAAATGGCAGCGCTTGACGGCCGGGCCGCCAGCCCGGGAGCGGGAGTTTGACCTTACGCGCATTTTGGAGGCAGCCGGCCATGTTAGCGTGCTCTCCTACCCGCTGAAAAAGGATGGTTCCATGCGAGAAAAAGTGTCTATTGGCGATGACGTCATCGAAGCGTTCAAGCTGCTGGCCTGTTACGATCCGGCCAATCTGGAGCAGGGACTCAAATTGCACGCAGAGTGTTCACCCGCTCTGCGCTCGGCGGGGCAGCGGTTGCATGAGCTCGGCATGATCAGCGAGCCGGATGGTGGTTACCTGACGCCCTTTGGTATCACCATGGTCGAGCACCTGCAGCACCTGCTCACTGCGCTCAGCCGGGATTGAGCGGGCGGGGCGCGGCCGGGGGGTTCCCGGCCTGCTGCAGTTGCAGCAGCTCCAGTTGTTCCAGCCGCCACTCCTTTGCAGGGTGGCTCAGACGGCAGACGAAATGCAAATCTACCTGCCGCTGACGGCGGACCTGCCCCGTGACCAGCCACTGCTGCACCCGGGGCAGCGCGCGCACCTGCTCGACCGAGACGCTGAGCAGGTTGCCGACCCGCACACCGACATAGGTTTGACACTGCTGGGCCGCGAGCTGGTCGAGAGGGGGGGCCGCCTGGACACTCTGGAGGCCAAGCAGGGGGGCGAGCAGCGTCAACCGCCAGCCGGCGAGCCGGCGGGGGGTTTCAGAGGGGCTGCAGGCGCAGGGAGCCGGGATGGCGCCAGCGGATGGTGGCAGGCAGGATGGCGGCATTCGATTCAAGCGGTTTGTCTTCCATCAGCTGTTTTAGCATCTCGAAGCTGTGATGCGCCAGCGCCGTGTTGTCCTGGGCAATGGAGTCGATGCGCAGCGGCATGCAGTCCAGCAGATCATGATCATCGAAGCTGCACAGATGCAGCCCCTCCATCATCGCCGGGTGGTGACTCAGGTAGTGCAGTACCCCCTCCAGCATCACGAACGAGGAGGTGAACAGTGCCCTGGGCGCACGCCCCAGTCGCTCGCACAGTTCGGCCATCATGTCGTAGCTGCAGTTGGCGTTGAAGTCGCGATGCTGGACCCATTCCGGCAGGGGCTCCACGCCGGCGCGCTTGAGGCCCAATTCGTAGCCGGCCAGCCGGTGGCGACTGGGGGAGAGGCGCAACTGGCCGCCAAAGTAGTAGAACTCGTCCGGTTGCTGACGGGCCACGCATTCCACCAGCCTGGCGGTCGCGTCACAGGCATCGGAAATCACCAGCGGCAGGGTCGACTGGCCGATGTGCCGATCCAGCTGCAGCACCGGCATGGTGGCATGGATCTTCTTGTACTGCACATCGCTCATCTCGCTGGAGGCGATGATGAGGCCATCCACCTGACGCTGGATCAGGTTGTTGACCACCGTCTGTTCCTGCAGGGGATCTTCGTCGGAGCAGGCGATGATGAGCTGCAGGCCGGCATCCCGGAACAGGTGCTCGAGCTGGCGGGCGATGGAGGCAAAACCGTAGTTGGTCAGGTCCGGGATCACCAGCCCCACGGTATGGCTGCGCGAGGAGCGCAGGGCGCGGGCGTGGAAGCTGGGCTGATAGTGGTATTCGGCGGCAATCGCCAGCACCCGTTTCTGCGTTTCTTCCGCGACCCGGTACTCCTCGGCGCGGCCGTTGAGTACCAGGCTGGCCGTGGCCTTGGAGACCCCGGCCAGCTCGGCGATGTTGCTGATGGTGATGCGATTGAGATTTTTCACGGCAACCGGGATTTTTTTTGCGTGCGTCATTCTATCACAGAAGCCGCCAGCGACCAGTGTTGCAGGCCGAGGCGCGCCGTACCGCTCAGCCGCATCGTGGCGGCTTCACCCGGGAAGTAGCGAGCCGACATGGCTGCCGCCCCCTGATTGATGAAAATCTCGATCGAGGAGCTGTCCAGCAGCAGTCGCAGTTCATCCAGCTCACCGCGCCAGGTGCGTTGTTCACGCTCGCCGGTGTGCCAGTTGCGGCGTTCAAGGCTCAGGCAGCGGCCATCCCAGCTCAGGGTCGCCGCCTCGCGCAGCGCCAGGCTGAAGGGGCCCTCGGGCTTGAGGTGCAGCTCGGCACTGCGGGCCGGCAGGGGCGGGGCCTCATCGGCGATGCCCTGCCACGCAAGCGGTTCGCGGCGCAGGGCACTGAGTTCGGCCACCGGCAGCTGATACAGCTTGCCATCCCTGAGGGTCAGCTCCCGCGGGCAGGTCATGCAGTGGATCCAGCCATGGGCGATGGTCGGCTGGCTCGCCTCGTGTTCGTCGGGCAACCCCATCCAGCCGAACATCAGCCGGCGGCCATCGGCAGCCAGGGTGGTCTGGGGGGCATAGAACTCGAAGCCCAGATCCAGCTCCTCGAACGCGCCATGGGGGAACTGGCCCTTGGCATAATCCAGCTGTCCCAGCACATAGCCGGCCTGGAACAGGTTGCGGAAGCGCTCGCCCTGGGGCGCCACGCCCTGAGGACAGGAGATGAGCACATCGCTGTCGTCCAGCCGGAACAGATCCGGGCATTCCCACATGTAGCCGAATTCGCCCATGCCATTGAGGCCGGAGCCGGCGATTTCGCCAAGGGACTCCCACTGGTGCAGATCCGGCGAGCGGTAGAGCAGCACCTTGCCCTGCTTGGCCTCATCCTGGGCCGCCAGCACCATGTACCACTGCCCCTGGTGTTGCCACACTTTGGGATCGCGCACATGGCCGGTGTAGCCGGCCGGCAGGAACAATACGGGCCCCAGCTTTTCGTAATGGCCGTCATCCTGCTCCCGGGCCAGACACTGATAGGCGGTGCGGTTGCCATCCTGGTACTTCACGTTGCCGGTATAGACCAGCATGATGCGCCCATCCTGCTCCACGGCGGAGCCGGAGTAGCAGCCATTGCGTTCGTACTCCTCGCTGGGCACCAGTGCCACGGGTTCGTGACGCCACTGTACCAGGTCGCGGGAACTCCAGTGGCCCCAGAACTTGGCGCCGTGTTTGCACGCCAGCGGGTTCCACTGATAGAAGAGGTGATAGCGACCCCGAGCCTGGATGAAACCGTTTGGATCATTGAGCAGGCCGACGGCGGGCGCCAGATGCCAAAGAGGCCGATGGGGATCGGCCGAGGCGTTGACCTGCCCGGTCAGTAGCGACCGGGCAAGTTGGTTGAGCAAGCTGGTTTCTTGCATCATTCGGAATCCGTCTTGTAGCGCAGGACATAAGAGAGGGCGAAGGCAGTACCGAAGGCGATGAGCAGGCCGACGATATAGGTGGTGACGAAGCCGGGCTGGACGATGGCGATACCGGTGATGCCGGTCAGGCCTACGGCCACCATGCCCACATGGTTGGCGACGACCCAGGCACCGGCCAGGGCCCCGCCCGCCAGGGCGCACAGGAAGGGCTTCATGAAGCGCAGGTTGATGCCGAAGATGGCTGCTTCGGTGATGCCCAGCAGGCAGGAGAGGGCTGAGGGAACGGCGATCTCCTTGATGCGGGTATCCCGGGTCTTGAAGGCAACGGCGAGGCAGGCTCCGCCCTGGGCCACGTTGGCCATGGACCAGATGGGCAGCAGGAAGTTGACGCCGATGTCCGGGTTGGTCAGCAGACCCGCTTCGATGGCGTGGAAGCTGTGGTGAACCCCGGTGATGACGATCATGGAGTAGGTGCCGCCGAACAGCAGACCCGCCAGCCAGCCGGCGTGCTCGATGAGGGTGCTCAGCACGAAGGAGATGCCATCGCCAAGGGCGCGGCCGGCCGGGCCGATGAACAGCATGGCCACGAAACCGGAGATGACCACCACCAGGAAGGGGGTGACGATGAGGTCAACGGAGTTGGGCACGATCTTGCGCAGGCGCTTTTCCAAGTGGCTCATGAACCAGGTGGCCAGCAGGACCGGGAAGACGGTGCCCTGGTAGCCAATCATGGCCACGTCGACGCCATAGAGATCCATGGTCTTGAAACCGCCGGCCACGCCCCAGGCATTGGTCAGCGCCGGGTGGGTCAGGATGCCGCCCAGGGTGGCGCCCAGATAGGGGTTGCCGCCGAATTCGCGGGCCGCGGTGAAGCCGATCAAAATGGGCAGGATGACGAAGGCGGCGGAGCTGAAGATGTCCAGCAGCGCAAACAGGGCGCTGTCACCGCTGACCAGTCCGTAGGTCTTGATCAGGCCCAGGGAGCCCATCAGCAGACCGGATGCCACTATGGCGGGGATGATGGGCACGAAGATGTTGGACAGGGTACGGGCGATGCGCTGGGCCGGATTCAGCTTCTTGGTGGCGGCATCCACCAGCTCGCTCTTGGTGGCTTCACCCACGCCGACCAGCTGGATGAACTCGGCGTACACCTTGTTGACCAGGCCGGTGCCGAAGATGATCTGAATTTGACCGGCGTTGGCGAAACAGCCCTTGACGCCATCGACACGGTCGATGGCGGCCTTGTCGACCTTGGCGTCATCGGCGACGACCAGGCGCAGGCGGGTGGCGCAATGTGCCGCCGTGACCACGTTGTCTGCGCCACCCAGCAGGGGGATTAGCGCGTTTGCAGTGCTGTTGATGTTCATGAATGTTTCCTCTGACGTGCGTGTTTTACTGTGTAGGTCTATGCCCGGTGGAGCCCGGGTGTCATGTCTGGCCGGGCTGAACCGCCCGGCTTCTCGGTTTGGTGTTGCCGCGCGCTCCCGGGCCGCGAGGCCCGGGGGCCGGGCATCAGATCCCTTGCTCGCGCAAAAAGTGCTGCAATGCCTGCTGGTCGGGCAGGGCAGTCATGGCCCCCTTGGCGGTGGTGGCCAGGGCGCCACAGGCATTGGCCTGGCGCAGTATGGCGTTCAGCTGCGCTTTATCCGGCCAGCTGTGCTGGGCGGACAGACCGGCCAGCAGGCCACAGACGAAGGCATCGCCAGCGCCGGTGGTATCCACCGGAGTGACCCGGCAGGCAGGCACCTGCCAGCGTTCATCCTGCTGGCAGACCAGTACCCCGGCGGCACCCTGGGTGATGAGGGCCAGCTTGAGGTCGAACGGCTTGAGGGCGGCCAGACCACTGTCCAGATCCTGAGTTCCGGTGAGGAACAACAGCTCCTCTTCGGAGAACTTGACCACATCGGCCAGGGCCAGGGCCTGGCGTACCACCGGCCGTTGCTCTGCCTGGTTGGCCCACACCTCGGGGCGCAGGTTGGGGTCGAAACAGACATGACCGCCGGCGGCGCGCATGGCGGCCATGGCGGCCAGAGTGGTGCTGCGCACCGGCTCGTTGGCCAGGGCGATGGAGCAGGTCAGCAGCCATTCACCGCTGGTAAAGGTGGGCAGTTCATTCTGAGTCAGGAATTGATCGGCACTCGGGCGCACCATGAAGGTGAAGGAGCGCTCGCCCTGATCATCCAGATCAACCAGCACGGTGGAGGTGCGCTGGGCCGGGTCTAGGTGCATGCAGTCGGTGTCGACGCCTTCCTGTTGCAGCACTTGGCGCATGAAGCGGCCGAAGGGATCCGCACCCACCTTGCCAATCATGGCGGCCTGGCCACCCAGGCGGGCAACGCCCACGGCCACGTTGGCCGGCGCGCCACCGGGACATTTGAGGTAGCAATCGCTGCCCTCAGGAATGAGATCCACTACCGCATCGCCCAACACCCACACTCTGTTCGCCATTTGCTGTTCCTCGACTGAATTCTGGCCGTGCAACCCGTTACCGGTGCCTGTTTTCTGCTGCATACAGGATAGCTAAATGGGTTTAGCAAAGGCAATGCTTCGGCTAAACCCATTTAGCTTTTGTGAGGTTATTCACCAAAAATGGCGCTAAAGCAAGCCAGTTGAACTCATTCGGATGCACATGACGGGCTCGAGCAGCTCCTTCGCGGGGGGCCGGTCAGCACGGCTGCCGCCCGGGGCTGGGCGCTATGGCGAACCATTGGCCATACTGTTGTCCATAGCCGAACCTGCCGTCCCGGGTGGCAAGAGTGGTCCACCGCAGTCAGGAGCCCGCCCCATGATAAGAGATGTGCTCGCCGAGGATGCGCCGCGCCTGTGCGCCATCTACAACCACTACGTGCAGCAGACCGATATCGCCTTCGAGACCCAGCCTCTCAGCTGCGACGCCATGGCCGGGCGCGTGGCGGCCATCACGCCGGGGCTACCCTGGCTGGTGTTCTGCGAACAGGAGCGGGTGCTGGGGTACGCCTTTGCCGCCCCCTGGCGCGAGCAGGCAGCCTATGGCCACAGCGCGGAAAGCGCCATCTACCTGGACCCCGCGGCGCGGGGACGCAACCTCGGCACCCAGCTGTACCGCGGCCTGTTGGCGCGTTTGCGCAACCAGGGGGTGCATACGGTGCTGGCCGGCATCGCCCTGCCCAACGGTCCCAGTATTCGCCTGCATCAGAAACTGGGCTTTCGCAAGGTGGCCCATTTCAGCCAGATTGGCTGCAAGCAGGATCGCTGGATTGATGTCAGCTACTGGCAGATCACCCTGGGCCGGGGGTTGCCGGGCGATCACCATCACAACCACAACGGCCTGCCGCCGGCAGGCTGAACGACGGGGCGCGGCGCACATTTTTTTAGATCGGGGAGGGGGCTTGTTATACAATGGCGCCCCTTTTTTTCGTTAACCTTCAACCGCCATGGCGGTGCCAACCTGGAACAAACGGAAACATGATCCCGAATCTCACTCTGCAGGACGGTATTAAACAGACCTATCGCCTTTTCCTCGAGGCGTTGGCGCGGGCCGGCTTTACCGGTGACATCGAGAGTGGCTACGCCAGTCGCCTGGCTGTGGCGACGGACAACAGCGTCTATCAGTGGATCCCCCAGGCCGTGGTGCTGCCACGGAGCACTGCCGATGTGGCCTTGCTGGCCCGCCTGGCGCAAACGCCCCAGTACAGCGGCATCTGTTTTTCCGCCCGTGGTGGCGGTACCGGTACCAATGGCCAGTCGTTGAGCGATGGCCTGATCGTCGATCTCTCCCGGCACATGACCGGCATCCTGGAGCTGAATCTCGAGGAGTCCTGGGTGCGGGTGGAGGCGGGTCTGGTCAAGGACAAGCTCAACGAGGCCCTCAAGCCCCACGGCCTGTTCTTCTCGCCGGAGCTTTCCACCAGCAACCGCGCCACCATCGGCGGCATGGTGAACACCGATGCCTCGGGTCAGGGCTCCCTGGTGTATGGCAAGACCTCGGATCATGTGCTGGCACTGACCGCGGTGCTGGAAGACGGTACCCGCCTCGAGTGCGGGCCGCTGTCGGGCGAGGCCCTGCAGGCCAAACTGGCCCAGCAGGACCGGGAGGGGGCCATCTACCGCCAGGTATGGGAGACCGCCCGCGGGCAACGTGAGCAAATCGAGGCCACTTTCCCGCCGCTGAACCGCTTCCTGACCGGCTACGATCTCAAGCATGTCTACGATCCGGAAACCGGGACCCTGGATCTCAGCCGGCTGCTGTGCGGCTCCGAGGGCACCCTGGCTTTCATCACCGAAGTCAAACTGGATCTGACCCCCATTCCCGCCTGCCGCATCCTGGTCAACGTCAAGTACGACAGCTTCGAGTCGGCCCTGCGCAATGCTCCCTTCATGGTGCAGGCCGAGGCGCTGTCGGTGGAGACAGTGGACTCCCGGGTGCTGGATCTGGCCCGTGGCGACATCATCTGGCATTCGGTGCGCGACCTCATCACCGATGTCCCCGGCAAGCAGATGATGGGCCTCAACATCGTCGAGTTCGCCGGCAGCGACAGCGCCGAGGAGCAGCGCAAGGCCCGGGCGCTGTGCGAGCGCCTCGACGATCTGATGGCACGTGGTGAAAGCGGCGTCATTGGCTACCAGATCTGTGAGGAGCTGGCCAGCATCGAGACCATTTATGGCATGCGCAAGAAGGCGGTGGGCCTGCTGGGCAATGCCGCCGGTCGCCGCAAGCCGGTGGCCTTCACCGAAGATACCGCCGTGCCGCCGGAGAAACTGGCGGACTACATCATGGAGTTTCGCGCCCTGCTGGATGCCCATCAGCTCTCCTACGGCATGTTCGGCCATGTCGACTGCGGCGTGCTGCATGTGCGCCCGGCGCTGGATCTGTGCGATCCCGAGCAGGAGGTGATGCTGCGCAAGATCTCCGATCAGGTGGTGGCGCTGACCGCCAAGTACGGTGGTCTGATGTGGGGCGAGCATGGCCGCGGTTTCCGCTCCGAGTATGGCCCCGCGTTTTTCGGTCCGGCGTTGTTTGCCGAACTGCGCAAGATCAAGGGGGCCTTCGATCCGCACAATCGTCTCAATCCGGGCAAGATCTGCACGCCGCCGGAGTCGGAGGCCGAGCTGGTCTCCGTGGATGCGGTCAAGCGTGGCCGCTTCGATCGCCAGATCCCGGTACGCATCCGTGACAGCTTCAAGGACGCGCTGGATTGCAACGGCAATGGGCTCTGTTTCACCTTCGAGACCAGCTCGCCCATGTGCCCCTCCTTCAAGCTGACCGGCGATCGCCGCCACTCGCCCAAGGGGCGCGCCGGCCTGATGCGCGAATGGCTGCGCCAGCTGGAGGCTCAGGGCGTCGACACCCTGAGCGAAGAGGCCAATGTGCAGCTGGGCGGCTTTCGCTGGAAGGACCTGGTGGACCGGGTGCGCAACACCCTGGCCAAGCGCCGGGGCGAGTATGATTTCTCGCACGAAGTGATGGAGGCCATGCAGGGCTGCCTGGCCTGCAAGGCCTGCTCCAGCCAGTGCCCCATCAAGGTGGATGTGCCGGCCTTCCGCTCGCGCTTCATGCAGCTTTACCATCAGCGCTACCTGCGTCCGGCCAAGGACTACTTCGTCGCCACGGTCGAGAGCTATGCGCCGCTGATGGCCAAGGCGCCGGGGATGGTCAACTTCTTCCTCAAGCAGCAGTGGGTGCAGAAGGCCACCGAGCGCGGCATCGGCATGGTGGATGTGCCGCTGCTGAGCCAGCCGACCCTGAAGCAGGAGCTGGCCGGCCACAGCGCCACCCTGTTCGAGCTGGAGGCGCTGGAACGCATGGCCCCCGAGGTGCGCGCCCGGCATGTGCTGGTGGTGCAGGATCCCTTCACCTCCTACTATGATGCGCCTGTGGTGCGGGATCTGATCCGGCTCATCGAGAAGCTGGGCTTCCGTCCGCTGTTGCTGCCGTTCAAGCCCAATGGCAAGCCCCAGCATATCAAGGGCTTCCTGCGCAGTTTCGCCAAGACTGCGGCCAACAGCGCCCAGTTCTTCAACCGGCTGCAGCACCTGGGCATCCCCATGGTGGGTCCGGATCCGGCCATGGTGCTCTGCTATCGTGACGAGTATGCCCGCGCGCTGGGGGATGCCCGAGGGCGCTTCGAGGTGCTGCTGCCCCAGGAGTGGCTGCTGTCGGTGCTGGCGCAGGTGCCGGCCCGGGCCGCAGGCGACCAGGAGTTCCACCTGTTCGGCCACTGCACCGAGAAGACCGCCAAGCCCTCGACCCATGGCGACTGGGGCACGATTTTCCAGCACTTCGGCGCCCGTCTCAAGCCGGTCTCCGTCGGTTGCTGCGGCATGGCCGGCACCTACGGGCACGATGCCAAGCACCTGGAAAACTCGCGCGCCATCTATGGGCTGAGCTGGCAGCCGGCATTGGCCAAGCTGCCTCAGTCGCAGTGTCTGGCCACCGGCTACTCCTGCCGCAGCCAGGTCAAGCGCATGGAGGGCGAAAAACTGCGCCACCCGCTGCAGGCCCTGCTGGGGCTGCTGTAACCCGGGCCGGTGGGCGGGATGGCGCTGTGCATCCCGCCCCGGCTTGAGATGCCCTCGTCGGAGAACCCATGTCCATCTGGAAACGCAATACCGATCTCGAGCGACTGAATCAGGGCTCGGCCAATACCCTGGTCGAGCACCTTGGCATTCGCTACACCGAGGTAGGGGCGGATTTTCTGCGCGCCACCATGCCGGTGGAGCCGCGGACCCATCAGCCCATGGGCCTGTTGCACGGGGGGGCCTCTCTGGTGCTGGCCGAGACCCTGGGCTCCCTGGCCGGTAACCTGTGCGTGAGCGAGCACTACTGCTGCGTGGGGCTGGATATCAATGCCAACCATGTGCGCGCCAAGCGCGATGGCGTGGTGACCGCTACCGCCCGCCCGCTGCATCTGGGGGCCACCACCCAGGTGTGGCAAATCGAGATCGTCGATGAGCGCCGGCGCCTCATCTGCACCAGCCGGCTGACGCTGTCGGTTTTGCGACACAATTAGTTGCAGTGGGATTGTTGTCACATTTTTAGCGACAATTCGACTACTCTGTGTATATAATCGTCCCCCTTTTGCGATATCGGGCCAGCAGCGACCTAAGATGAAAGCCGCTAGAGAGCCCGTCATTGTCCTTTTCACCTCTATCGGAAGCATCTATGTCTGAGAACCAAACCCTGCCGAGCTTTACCGAGCTTGGTCTGTCTGCCCCTATTCTGCGCGCCCTGAACGACGTCGGTTACGAAACCCCATCCCCCATCCAGGCGGCAGCCATACCGCCGCTGCTGGAAGGCCGTGACATCCTGGGCCAGGCTCAGACCGGTACCGGCAAGACCGCGGCCTTCGCCCTGCCGCTGCTGTGCCGCATGAACGCCAGCGACATGGCCACCCAGGTACTGGTGCTGACGCCGACCCGCGAGCTGGCCATCCAGGTTGCCGAGGCCTGCCAGAGCTACGCCAAGTACCTGCCCGATTTCCATGTACTGCCCATCTACGGTGGTTCTTCCTATGACGCCCAGATCCGTGGCCTCAAGCGCGGCGCCCAGGTGGTAGTCGGTACCCCGGGCCGGGTGATGGATCTGATGCGCCGCGGCAAGCTGGAAATGTCTGCCCTGCGCGCACTGGTGCTGGACGAGGCCGATGAGATGCTGCGCATGGGCTTCATCGATGACGTCGAGTGGGTCATCGAGCAGTGCCCCCAGGATCGTCAGATCGCCCTGTTCTCCGCCACCATGCCGGATGTCATCCGCCGCGTGGCCCATCGTCACCTGCAAGAGCCCAAGGAGGTGAAGATCGCCTCCAAGACCAGCACGGCTTCCACCGTGCGCCAGCGCTACTGGCTGGTCTCCGGGCTGCACAAGCTGGATGCCATGACCCGCCTGCTGGAAGTCGAGCCGTACGATGCCATGCTGGCGTTCGTGCGCACCAAGACCGCAGCCGAGGAGCTGGCCACCAAGCTGGCAGCCCGAGGTCACTCCTGTGAGGCGCTGCATGGTGACATCCCGCAGAAACTGCGTGAGCGGACCGTGGAAAAACTCAAGCAGGGACAGCTGGATATCCTGGTGGCCACCGACGTGGTTGCACGGGGTCTGGATGTCGAGCGCATCACTCACGTGGTCAACTACGACATTCCCTACGACACCGAATCCTATGTGCATCGTATCGGTCGTACCGGTCGTGCCGGCCGTACCGGTGATGCCATCCTGTTCGTCGCCCCGCGCGAGCGTCGCATGCTGCGTGCCATCGAGCACACCACGCGTCAGCCCATCGAGCCGATGCACATGCCGTCTCCCCAGGACATCAACAAGCACCGCATGGAGAAGTTCAAGCAGCAGATCCGTGACAGCCTGCTGGCCGATGATCTCGAGCCCTACTACGAGGTGATCAACGAGTTCCTGCAGGATGACAGCACCGATCCGCTGGATCTCTGTGCCGCCCTGGCCAAGATGGTCAAGGGTGACGAGCCGCTGTTCATGGACGAGAGCCAGCCCGAGCCGACCCAGCGCAGTGTCAGCGATCGCCCCGAGCGTGGTGGCGAGCGCTTCGGCCGCGACGAGCGTCCCTTCGAGCGCCGTGAGCGCAAGGTGCCCTCCGCCGGTCCGCGTCAGCTGCGTGATCATCCGGATGTCAACATGGCGCGCTACCGCCTGGATGTCGGTTATGAGCACGGCGTCAAGCCGGGCCAGATCGTCGGCGCCATCGCCAACGAAGCCAACCTGGACAGCTCCTTCATCGGCCACATCGAGATCTTCGACGATTTCACCACCGTGGATCTGCCGGACAACATGCCCCAGGAGACCCTGGAGGTGTTGAAGCGGGCCCGCGTCTGCCAGCGCCAGCTGGAGATCGCCCCCTTCACCGGCGAGCTGCCGGCGCGCAGCGAGCGTCCTGGCCGTCCGGCCGGTGAGCGCAAGTTCAGCCGTGATGGCGGACGCGATCGCCCCTTCAAGAGCGACCGTCCCGGCGACAAGGGTGGCCGTCGTTTCGACAAGCCGCGCGACAGCAAATTCCGTCGCGACAAGTAAGCCGGGCCAGCCCGACTGACTCAAAAACACCCCCTGGTTCGCCAGGGGGTGTTTTTTTATGGGCGCCATGCTGGCAAGACCGGCAAGCCGGATAACAGGCGCAGGGGAGGGGGTAGCCGCAGAGGAAGGGGCCGGTGGTGGGGGGATGCCTGTGGGGGCATCTCCCCGGGGCTTAGCCCTCGCGGCGCAGGCGCGCCATGAAGAAGCCGTCGAAGCCGCTTTCGGCGGGGCTGATGCTCTGCTGGGCCTGCAGGCTGAAGGCGGCGCCGGCCTGATCGTTCAGGAAGCGTTCCACCTGCTGCTGGTTTTCTGCCGGCAGTATGCTGCAGGTGGCATACACCAGCTCGCCGCCGGGACGCACCATCTTGCTGTAGCGGCCGAGGATGTCGGCCTGCAGCGCCATCAGCACCGGCAGCCGTTCGGCGGTGTCGCGCCACTTGGCATCCGGGTTGCGTTTGAGCACGCCGATGCCGGAGCAGGGCACATCCAGCAGCAGGCGATCGGCACTCTCCTTGAGGCGCTTGATGGTCTTGCTGGAGGTGATGAGGCGTGGCTCTATGTTATGAGCGCCGGCGCGGCGGGCCCGCTGGCGCAGGTTGTCCAGCTTCCACTGCTCCACGTCCATGGCCAGCAGCCGGCCCTTGCCGGCCATCAGGGCCGCCAGATGCAGCGTCTTGCCGCCGGCACCGGCACAGGCATCGATGACCCGCATGCCGGGCTCGACGCCGAGGAAGGGAGCGATCTGCTGGGAGCCCGCGTCCTGCTGTTCGAACCAGCCATCATGGAAACTGAGGGTGCGGAACAGCGCGGCATCCGAGAGCACCTCCAGAGCGCCGGGAACCTCATCCAGAGGGCGACTGGCAACCCGCTCCTGGGACAGGCGCGCGAGCAGTTGCTCCGGGGTGCACTTCAGGGCATTGGCGCGCAGATAGCGGTGAGGGGCCCGGTGCAGCGCGGCCCGCTCGGCGGGCCACTGGTCGCCGAGCTGGGCGCTGCCCAGCTCTTCCAGCCAGGGAGGGCAGCCATCCCACAAGGCGGCATCCTGCCTGGCGGTTTCGCGGCGGCACTCATAGGCCTTGAGGTCGAAGCGCTCGGCGGCGGCGCAGGGGGGCAGCGGCAGGTTGTGAAACTGATGCCAGACACACAGCAGGCTCCAGGCGGCGATGGGTGCCTCTGCCTGGGCGACGCCGGCCAGATGGCAATAGAGATTGAGACGGCGCAACAGATCGCCGGTCACCAAGGCCACCTGGGCCTGCTCGGACGGGCTGATACGCTGCTCGGAAAACTGCCTGGCGTAGGCTCTGTCCAGGGTCTGGGTGTGGCGCAGGACATCGCCCAAGACGACGACTACATGCTCGGCGAGGCGCGGGGAGAGGGTATTCTTCAGCATGATTCTCAACCTGGGAGGGAAAAACCGGGTGATGATAGGCGCTCCGGCCCCCCCTGGCAATCGACGTTTGCCCGCCAGCCAGCCTGCCGGGGCATTGGGACTTGTCTGCGGGCGGTCCATGTCGCACACTGCTACCCCAATGAAAAGTGAGAGAGAGCGGGAGTCGTCCAGCATGCTGAATATCGCCGATCTGCGTCGGGAATACATCAAGGGAGGGCTGCACCGGCGTGACCTGCCCAGCGAGCCCATGGCCCTGTTTGAAAAGTGGCTGCGCCAGGCCTGTGATGCCCATTTGTCGGATCCCACCGCCATGAGCGTCGCCACCGTGGATGCCGAGGGGCGTCCCTACCAGCGGCTGGTGCTGCTCAAGCACTACGATGCCGAGGGGTTTGTCTTCTTTACCAACCTTGGCAGCCGCAAGGCCAAGCACATTGCCGGCAATCCCCATGTCAGCCTGTTGTTTCCCTGGCATACCCTGGAGCGGCAGATCCATGTGACCGGTGTCTGCGAGCCCCTCTCCACCCTGGAGGTGGTGTGCTATTTCAACTCGCGTCCCAAGGACAGCCAGATCGCCGCCTGGGTAAGCCAGCAGTCGAGTCGCGTCTCGGCTCGAGGTGTGCTGGAAGCCAAATTCCTGGAGCTGAAGCAGAAGTTTGCCCAGGGTGAGGTGCCCCTGCCGAGCTTCTGGGGCGGTTACCGGGTGCGCTTCGACAGCGTGGAGTTCTGGCAGGGGGGGGCCCACCGTCTGCATGACCGTTTTCTCTTCAGCCGGGATGCGGCCGAGCCCTCGGGCTGGCTCATCGAGCGGCTGGCGCCTTGAGGGCCCGAGGCCGGGAAAGTGCATTCCGGGCCGGCGTTTTTCCCTTCTGCCACTAGACTTACTATGGAAAACAGCCATTGGCGGCAAGGGAGAAACCTATGGAATGGCAGCGCTATGAGTACAAGGTGAGTACGGATCCGCAGTTGTTGCAGCAGCAGGTGGTCCACGATTTTCTGCGTCGGCACTACTGGAGCAAGGATGTTTCCGACGAGTTGGTGCAGCGGGCCGTGGCCGGCTCTCTCTGTTTCGGGCTCTACCTGCAGGAGCGGCAGATTGGCCTGGCCAGGGTCATCAGCGACAAGGCGACCTTCGCCTATCTGGCGGATGCCTTCGTGTTGGAGGAGTTTCAGGGGCAGGGGTTGGGGCAGTGGTTGCTCGGTTGCGTGGTGGCCCACCCCGAGCTGGACGGGCTGCAGCGTTTTCTGGTGTTGACGCCCAACGCTCATGATCTGTATCACAAGTACGGATTTAAACCGCTGGCACATCCGGAGCAGATGCTGGAGATATTCAGCCCGGATC